>JADGEP010000061.1 GCA_016744275.1 Candidatus Krumholzibacteriia bacterium
GCGCAGCACCTGGCTGCGCGAACTGATGGGCGAAGACTCCCACAGCAAGTACCACGAACTGAAACAGATGAGCGCTCACCGTTGCCCGCGGGAATTGGGCACGATCATCAAGCGGGCGGAACTGCGTTTCCACCACGAGGTGACCAACCAGATGCTTTGGAATCGGTTCTAGAATTCAGACCATGACAAAGCCCTCGGAGCGGCGATTTACGCGGCTCCGAGGGCCTGTATTTTCCTACGAATCGTGCTAGCGGTAGAGAGCCTTCACATTGCCCCACGATTCGCTTTCGACCGCAACCACCCTGGCGTTGATGCCAAATACGGGCTGCGAAGAATCTCCGGATACCGGATAGACTTTTTGCGTCGCCGTTCGCGGGCAACCTGGCACATAATCCATCTCTTCAAAATCATAGACCGCCAACGTGCTGAACGACGTGTCATCAGCCTGCACCAGGTGCAAAAACTTAGGATCAGAATCACTCACCATAAAAGTGAATGTCATCAACAAAATGGTGCGGCTTTCCGGCACCGGAATACCGTCCTCCAACAGGACTCCATAGTCGGGCGGATCAACAGCCCGCCCATCCAACACACCACTGGCGACTGCAGAAAGCATGAACAAGCCCGCCTCCGGCAACAGGAGCCGATACTGGAAAGCGTTGATGAAATTGATCGGGCGGCCGATCGGATCGCTGCAATCATCGGGGGTGAATTCTTCATTAAACGGGTTGGTCACAATCATGTAGACTTCAAAAGGCACATTTGGTTCGACGTCTATCGACGTTGAGGCATGCACTGCAGTCAGATCCGTGTAGAGACCAATTTCGTTTTTCACCTCTTCAGCTGAGCTAAAACCCGGCGCCACAATCAACCCGCAAATGAGGCAAAATCGAATAATCCGGTACAAATCACGCATGCGAACCCCCTTGGATCAGTGACCAACCCGTTTCTCAATGTCAAAAATACAAATTTGAATTCCTGCTGTCAATTCCCCGCTCGCAAAAGCATTCCTTCAGGGCACTGCCTCAGAGGCCGATCTCCTATTGCTCTCGTGGGCTTTATGCGCCTATGGTGCAACTGACTATTCGCCCCACCTATTCAACGAAGGAGCAAAAATGTTGCGGAATCGAATTCTGATGATCGGATGCGCGCTACTGGCAACGGTCTTTTTAGGAACAGCTTGCAGCAGCGATAACCCAACGGCCCCCGGCGGAGGGGCGACAGACACCACCGCGCCTCTAGTGGCAGGCATCGACCCGACCAACGCCGAGACAGAAGTCGCCGTTGGTGAATCCATTACCGTCATTTTCAATGAGGCCATGGATCCGGCAACCGCGGACGGCAACGTCACGCTCTCCAGCGGCGCCATCAGCACCATGAGTTGGTCCGATAGCCGAACCTTGGTCATTGACCACGCCGACTGGAGTGAAGGCGCCCAGGTCACCGTCACCATCGGCACGGGCCTGACCGACACGGCCGGAAACAATCTGGCGGCTGCCTACACCTCATCCTTTTACGTCGTCTCTTCGGTGCTGTCCGTTCTGGAAACCAATCCCGCCGACAACGCCACCGACGTGAACCGCTCGACCAACATCCAGGTCCTGTTTTCGACGGAAATGAACGAAACCTCGATTCAAGCCAACGTCACCATCACCGCCCAACTGACAAAAATGGACATCCCCTACACCATCCATAGCGAGCACAGCGCTGTCACTCTGATGATCGGTGACGACCTTCCGGCCAATACGCCCATTGTCGTGAATATGGCAGCAGGCCTGGCCGCCAATAGCGGCGCCACGCTGGTTGCGCCCTACTCCTTCGGCTTCACCACCGGCATGGATGTGGACACCACACCTCCGACCGTGGTCTCGACCTCACCGGCCAATGGCGGCACCATGGCCGCCGATGCGGGTGTCCTTCAAATCACTTTCAGCGAGCCCATGGCGCCCAACTCTTTCGACCCTTCGTCGTGGAATTTCGAGTTTGCGGTTCTGATCACTGAATCGGATCCCGAACTCACCTGGAATGCCGACTTCACCGTCGTTTCGGTGCCGTTGCCAAGCCCGCTGCCGGCAGGCCTACCGATCGAAATCGTGTTTTCCGAATTGACGGACGCTGCCGGCAACATGATGGCAGCACCCTGGACCTATGAAGTCGATGTGGCCGGCACCCCGAACTACTTCCCCGCTTTCGACGGCGCCCAGTTCACTTACGCCTATATGGAAGAAGGCGGAACCATCGGCAATGCCACGCCCACTTGGACAGACGACGGCACCACCTTCGTACAACTGGACGCACAAACCGGAGGCAACATCAGGCTGGCCGACTACGATGATGGGTTCGTCACCGCTGACGGCACCTACGAGTTGTACCGCATCGAAAGCAACCGCGTTGATTGGTTGGGCTTCCGCGAAAGAAATGGCGGCACCTTGGCGCCCGAAGTGCTCTTCGACACCCCGATGCAGATTCTGCCGCTGCCCCTGGCGGCTGGCACCTGGACTGCAAGCGGCAACGTGGACATTCCCGGAGAAGGCACCCTTGCCGCCACGATCACCGGCACCGTCGTCATGGCCGACCTCGATACCAGTGATTATTTCGGCGAATCCATATTCTACAAAGACACCTACCGGGTAGCCCGACGCCTTGAGGCCCGGTCTGAGGGCACTTTGACCTACGTGGAAAACGACACGACTTGGTACTCGCCAACTCTGGGCCTGGTCGAGCAACACACCTATGACGAAGAACTGGGCGACAATGAGTGGACCCGTGAAATCTCAATCCGCCTCTATGAATTCATGAAGTGATCCCAAGTTGATCCAATAGAAAACAAGTTGACCCGATAAAAAATGCGCCGGATTCCCTAGTGGGATCCGGCGCATTATTTTATCAGCTGCACGGGCAGAATCGATCAGTACTCGGCCCCTAGTCCAGGGCAGGAATCCGTAAAACCTGTCCCGGGTAGATCTTATTCGGATCCGTCAGCATCGGTTTGTTGGCTTCAAAAATCACCGGATACTTGCCGGCATTGCCATACTGCGATTTGGCGATGCCACCGAGGGTGTCTCCGGATTTGACCGTATAAAAAACGGCTTCCGGCTCGGGAATCTCGACGGTGAGGCGGTCATCCACGCGCGCCACGCCATAGGTATTGCCGACTTTGAGCAAGACTTTTTCCCGGTCGGCCTGGGAGTCAGCGACGCCACTGACGACAGCCAGACCATCGTCGAAAGTGACTTCCAAGTTCTCGATATCCAGGCCCAACCCCATGACATGACCGGCCAGCGAGTCGGCCTTGGCCGCGTTGAGCTCGGCCTGTTTGTCGTCATCCCGGTTCATCACCTTGTCACCGGCTTCCTTCACAAAATCGAAAAATCCCATGGTTATTCTCCCCAATTCCATGCGGTGGTGCCGGTTCCACCTCTCGGCTGGAATCCGGCGCAATTCAGATGCGGCCATATTAGCTTGAATGAGGCATTCCGGCAACAAGCCACGCGGCATTGTCGGCCTTGACCAATGGAGATAAAATGTCTAGTGTACCGCCCCTGTTCCAACAGCCTTGCGGTACTCGCAGAATTGCCGGCAGGCTGAAAGTCTGAATCGTTCGGGATTTGAAAAGGGAGAAACCGATGAAGATGCGTAAAATGATCGCGCTGACGACGTTGCTGATGATGCTGGCGATGGTCGGTGCTTGTGGTGACTCG
The DNA here is from genome assembly GCA_016744275.1 of Candidatus Krumholzibacteriia bacterium. Classification (GTDB taxonomy): domain Bacteria; phylum Krumholzibacteriota; class Krumholzibacteriia; order LZORAL124-64-63; family LZORAL124-64-63; genus JAGRNP01. The sequence continues at coordinate 3,702 of JADGEP010000061.1, forward strand.
GACAAGAGTCTGGATGTCGAGGGTTTGAAGCTGGGCAAGGACCTCACCAGCGTCTTGGGCGATGCCACAAAATTGCTGGGTGGCATCACGGATTTGGATTCGGCCAAGGCCGCTCTGCCGAAACTGACCGAGATGGATTCTGGCCTGGGTGATATCGTTGCCAAGGCTGCCAAGTTGTCGCCTGAAAGCCTGGACAGCTTCAAGGGCATGGCCCTCAAAGCGGTCCCGGCCCTGGAAGGCGCCATGACGAAGCTGACGGACATCCCTCAGGTCGGCCAGGCCTTGAAACCGGTGATGGATTCGATGTTGGCCAAGCTCAAGAGCCTGTAATTCGTCGACTCGAGTCCCTGGGGACCGAAAAATAATCCTCTCGCTTTAATGGGCGAGAGGATTTTTTTGCCAATTCCTATTTGCCCCCCATGAACTTGCCCAGGATTCCGCCACCGTGCTTGAGCAAATCCGAAACGTCCACATCCCCATCCCCATCGGTGTCGAGCAAGGCGCCCATGAGGCCCGCACTCTGGGACGACTGTTTTTCGGCCGCCGCGCGTTCCTGACCCAGCATACCGGCCAGACCGGAGGCATCCAGATTGCCACTGCGTTTGGCCTTGCCGACGGCCCCCATGACCATAGGCGCCAACATCATCAACATTTTTCCAGCCGCGGCTCCGTCCATGCCGGACGATTGTGCGAGACCATTCTGCACCCGGTTCTGTTTGCCACCCAGCAGGTGTTTCAGGATGCCCGCCCCCGGGGACGTGTCGCCGCCGGCCAGGAATCCGGACACATCAGACAGAATTCCACCGTCATGGTCCCGGTCCAGGGCAGAGCTCAAGGCCGAGGCACCTGAATCGCTCTGGGAATTGCGAGACAGTGCTCCGAGCAACAGAGGCAGGGCTGCTGCCATCCCGTTGGCGGTCTGTTTTTTATCCGTTCCCAGTTGGCGGCTCATCCCCTCGAGGGCGCTGCCCCCGAGCTGGCTGGTGAGGCTTTCGAGCAATGATGGCATAAGCCATGTCCTTTCATTTGGGTGCGTACTATTTCCTCATCAGGATTACTGGCACTTTGCCAATTCGGCAACTGCCCCCCGCGCGATCGATCATGTATTGCGTTTATCATCCTGGCTGGATCCGTCGTGCCATTGTTGCAGCGGGCGCGCTGCTGCCTCGTGCCCACCAAGGAATGTTCCGGGCCCCCAAAAGGGGGCCCGGCTCTATTGGTCCGCTCGCGTCAAAATTGGTCATGCATCGAATTGACATACTTGAGACACGAACGGACGCGAAAATGTCACATCGCAGAGCCGCATCACATCCCGGGGAACGAAAAAACGCCGGATCCCCACGTGGGGTCCGGCGCCTTTTTTAAACAGAATCAGCGGTGACTATCCGGTGCGGCGTCGGCGCCGGCGCTGGCCATAGCCAGAACCACCACCATGCTCAGCCTGACGCTGCTGCGGTTGCTGTCCACCTGAACGGGCCCGGCGCGGGTTGCCCCGCCGCGAACGATTACGTGGTGCAGGCGGCCCTTCAGTATCTGCCACAAAGCCGTCCACTTGCCGCCTTTGAATCGGCGAACCGATCATGCGCTCGGTTGCCCGCAGCCAGGCATGATCCGCGCCGGTGACAAACGTGCAGGCTTCGCCTTCCAGTTCGGCCCGACCCGTGCGCCCGATGCGGTGCGTGTAGGCTTCCGGCGTATTGGGCACGTCAAAGTTGATCACGTGCGACACCCCACTGACATCGATTCCACGGGCGACAATGTCGGTCGCCACGAGAATGTTGTAGTGCCGGGTGCGGAAACCGTTCATGGCCCGATCACGCTGGCCCTGCGACAGATTGCCCTGCAAGCCCACCGCCTTGTGACCCGCCTTGCACAGTTGCTCCGCCAAACGGCGAGCCCGGTGCTTGGTGCGGGTAAAGACGATGGCCGAATCGCAATTGTCCTGGCGCAAAAAATGCTCCAGCAGGTCACGCTTGCGGCGTTCGCCCACCAGGACCAAAGCGTGGTCGATGGTGGCCGCCGGAGCGGAATCCGCCAACTCGACCACGTGGGGATTGTTCAAGACCTCGTCCGCCAACCGGCGCACTTCTTTGGGCATGGTCGCCGAAAAAAGCAGGTTCTGACGATCGGCCGGCAAGGCCGACAGGATCTTGCGGATATCCGGCAAAAAGCCCATGTCGAACATGTGATCGGCTTCGTCCAACACCAGGGTTTCCACTTCGTCCAGATGCAAGAGCCCCTGGTCCAGCAGGTCGAGCACGCGACCGGGGCATCCGACCACAATTTCCGGATGGCGCCGCAGGGCGCGCACCTGGTTGTGGGCCGATACGCCGCCAAAAATGGTCACCATCTTCATCTGGGTGAACTGGGCCAGCATGCGGATCTCGGCATTGATTTGGGTCGCCAGTTCCCGGGTGGGAGCCAGGATCAGGGCGCGGGGCGCCCGGCGGTTGGTCCGCATAAGTCGGTTCAACAAGGGCAACGCGAAGGCCGCCGTTTTGCCCGTGCCGGTCTGAGCCAGGCCCAGGACGTCACGGCCCATCATACCGGCGGGAATGGTTTCGGCCTGGATGGGCCTTGGTGCGTCAAATCCCGCCGTACGGATGCCGCGCATGAGAGTTTTGTGAAGTCCGAAACGGTCAAAACCGTTGGGACCAGGATGATTGGCAGTTGTGTTTTTCAATTCAGACATAAAAAGTAACAGTCTCCACCACACGGCACACAGGCGTAGCCTGGGCGGCATGGTTGAACGTTCTGACCTAAACAACAGGGAAGGGCAAAAGGGGGGCTATAGGCGGCGCGACCTCGGAAAAGGTTCCGAATATACCGGATAAGACTCCGAATATATAGGTGGTCCTGTTGTTCGCCGCTGTCGGACTGGCGTCCGATCTTGAATCACCAATATAGTACCCAATCAGTATAGATGCCAATTTGGCGTAAAAAGGGTGATTTGGTGGCCATTCTTCGCTCCCCGGTGCTATATTGCCCCGCGTGCGAGATCTCACTGTTCAGACCCCAACCCTCCGGCGGGCACTCCATTCCATGATCAATTTGACCAACATCTCCAAGCGCTACGGCCGCCAGATCCTCTTTGTGGAGACTTCTTTCCAGTTGAACAAAGGGGAAAAAGTCGGCCTGGTGGGCCCCAACGGCGCGGGTAAGTCGACCGTCTTTCGCCTCATCGTCGGCGAAGAAGATGCGGACGAAGGCACGATTTCTGTGCCCAAGCACACGACCATCGGCTACTTCAGGCAAGACATCAGCGAGATGTCGGGCCGTTCGGTGTTGGACGAAACCATCGCTGGCAGCGGCAACCTGGGCGAGTTGCATCACGAGTTGGCTGACCTCGAAAAGGCCATGTCCGATCCTGTTCGCGCCGACGAAATGGAAACCATCCTGGCGCGCTTCGGTGAAGTGCTGGACGAGTACCAAAGCCGCGGCGGCTACGAACTGGAAGCCAAGGCTCGCGAGGTTCTGCAGGGCTTGGGATTTGCCGACGAGCAGATCAACGGCGACTCGGGTGATTTGTCTGGCGGTTGGAAAATGCGCATCGGCATGGCTCGCGTGCTGCTGGCCAAGCCCGATGTCTTGCTGATGGATGAGCCCACCAACCACCTGGATATCGAGTCCATTTTGTGGCTGGAAAAATTCATCAAGGACTACCCTGGCGCCGTGCTGTTGACTTGTCACGACAAGGACTTCATGAACCGCATCGTGGGCCGGATCGTGGACATCGACGGTGGCGAATTCATCGCCTACACCGGCAACTACGATTATTTCGTGCGCCAACGCGCCGTGGCCGAAGCCAACCGCGAGGCCAGCTATGCCCGGCAGCAGGCGATGCTCGCCAAAGAGCAGCGATTTGTCGAACGGTTTGCTTCGCACGTGGCCAAGGCGCAGGTGCAAAGTCGCGTCAAAAAGCTGGAAAAGATTGAAAGAGTCGAGCCCCCGCGCCGGCGTAAAGTGGTCGAATTTCAGTTTCGGTCACCGCCCCGCTCAGGGGACGACGTCGCTGACCTGCAGGGCTTAACCAAAGTCTACGGCCCCCGCGTGATCTACGATGATTTCAGTTTGAAAATTCGGCGCACCGAGCGCTGGTGTGTGCTGGGGCGCAACGGCGCCGGTAAAACCACGCTGTTAAAACTGGTGGCCGGCACCCTGGCTGCTGACGCGGGCACGGTGCGCTTGGGCGCGAACCTGAAGGTGGGTTATTTTGCGCAGCAGTCATTGGAACAACTCAATCCGGCCCTGACGGTTTTTGACCACATGCAACAGGCCTTCAGCACTGAAGGCCGTGGCGTATTGCGCAATCTTTTGGGAGCGTTTCAGTTTTGCGGCGACGACATCGACAAGCCCATCCGCATTTTATCGGGTGGGGAAAAATCGCGCCTGGTGTTGGCCCAGATGCTGTTTGATCCGCCCAATTTCCTGATTCTGGATGAGCCCACCAACCACCTCGATTTGGAAACCAAAGAGATGCTGGTCGCGGCGTTGGCAGACTTCGAAGGCACGATGTTGTTCGTCAGTCATGATCGCACATTCTTGCGAGGACTGAGCAACCGGGTGCTGGAGTTGCGGCCAGGCGACGGGCCGGGCGGAGACATCCCCGCCCAACCGCCGCTGATATACGATGGCACCTACAACGAATTTGTGGCGCGTTCGGGTGGAGACGCCGCCGGGGTGCACCGCTAAGGGCAGCTGCTGCCCAGGCCCTGAGCCATCTGCACGACGTCGGACAGGTTCACCGACCCGTCGTAGTGGAAGTCCGAGCGGAACTCATAAACGCTGCCGTAAAAATCCGCGGCAAACAAGGGCACGTCGGTCAGGTTGACGATACGATCGCCGTTGATGTCCGGGCTGTTGTAGGCAATGGCCAGCCCCGGGCCTGAGGACAGGGGCGCTCCGTTGATCATCACCACCGTCAAAGCCTGACTCGATCCTCCAGCGAGCAATGGGCTAGCCCAATGGGTGATTCCGTTCGGGTCGGAATTGGCGTCGGCAATACTGCCGCCTACGCAGAATACCAGGCCACCGTCAGCACATTCCAACCACAAGTCTTCAGCCGGAAAATTCGCGACCGCAACTCCATTGCAATCCAACAAGGTCAGAGTGACGGTGGCGTCGGCTTCGCCGTGCATCATGCGAGCGTTTGAAAACGAAGAGCCCGAACCATCGGGCACGACCATCATGACAAGTGTTTCGGCGCCCGTATAGGCGCGCTCAGCGGTGCTGAAGTCGCAAGGACCGATGCCAGCCCACACACTGGCGGGCAGCAGCACAAGAATCATGGAAAGTGTGATCAGGAATTTCATATTGTCCCCCTTGGCAGAATGCATCCAGTCGGCTCAAAGGCCAACCCGTGATAGCTCACCGTGGCATCCGAACAGGGGATGTGGAGCCCGATGATTGACTGAGTATAGACCAATGGCGGATTTGAAGCAACCCGCGGAGCTGGCTAAAAAGCCAAAAGGCTCCCGACCGCAACAGCCGAGAGCCCCAGTCTTGCCTAAACACACCAGGCTACGGAGCGGCGGCCAAAGGCACATCAATTACACCATCAACAACGGTCAATGGCGTGGCCTGGAAATCATTGAAGGTGCCCGAGAACGTTCCCACCAAACGTGTGCTGCTGGCGGTCGTCACCGTGACTGTGCCCGAAACCGCAAACCAACCGGCAGAGTTGTGCACCAAAGTGATGGCAGGCCCGTCCTGGGCCGCGATATCATAGGTGCCGTTGGCATGGGCCACTTCCAGCACGAGGTTTTCCGTGGACGCCTGGTTGGTGCCCGAAATCGCCGCAGTGCCGCCACCAATGACGCCTGCCGAACCCTTGCTGAAATCCTTGGCCTGGCCACTCACTGTGGCCGTGATGGTGCCACTCTGAATTCCCGGCTGTCCGCCACCAGTGGGATCACTGGGACTGTCGTCGTCGCCACATCCGGCCATCAGGCCGAGGTACAGAATCATCATCAATACGCCAGCAATCTTGATCCTCATCATCATCCTCCCAAGTTGTCACTATTGGAACCGTTTCACAGCAAATACTCAGCGTGCAACATACAACCCACAAACATTTTAACAAGATCTGTTCTGGTGATTATTCTCTCGTTTTTGCCAGAATAAAACCCACCCCAGCGATGGGAGAAACGCGATTTCCCCCTGCCGGCACCGGCCCATCCGCGGGGCTTGACCATCCAGGAAACGAATTTTCTTTAGAGCTCAAATGCTGTCCAAGTATGGTCAAAGGTCTGGCGCAATTCAGAACTGCATGCCCGGTTAACCACAACCATCTGCATTTCAACCCCTTAACCCAACTCCTTCTTATTCAGTAGGTTAATGAACCTGCACCGGATGGGCGTGATTGCCGGGTCCACAATTCCTCACCCTTGGAAATGCCTTGACTTTTCACCTAAAGGAAACCCTCAGGCCTTCGAATAAGCTCAAAACGATTCATATACTCGCCATTATCTGAAATCTCTGGAGGGGATGAAAATGACCATCAAAATGAGACTCATTGTTGGGTTCCTGGGTATTGCAGCGATGTGTCTTGCGGTGGGGCCCGTGGCTTTGAAGGTGTCCAACAGTGACCATATCAATCAAAAAATAAATCTGGCCTCACACGACATCGAAATGGTAGAGGCTCGTGAGATCGACCATATGCACTGGTTGGCCAAACTCAACAATTTGTTGCTGATGAATCATGCGCAGCTAAACCTGCAGACCGATTATCGCAAATGCAAGCTCGGACAAACTCTCTATGGGGAACCCTTTGCGGAGATGCAAGAAAACGATCCGGACCTTGCTGAATATCTGGGCCGACTCAAACCCGCCCATGCCAAGTTTCACGAGTCTGCGCAAATGATAGGCGAGAATTGGCGACAGATTCATCCTGGGCTGGAAAGCACGATGTTGAACCGCCTCGTTGATCACCACCGTTGGGCCTCGACAATGGCAGGCAATCTCTTGGCGGGCAATGACCCTGGCGTACAAACGGACCCGACAAAGTGCAAGTTTGGGCGTTGGATCCAGGGAGTGGAAGTCGCGGAATTGCGCAGCACTTGGCCTGAGTTTGACGACCTCATGGCGGAAGTCAATATCCATCACGAAGAATTGCACCAATCGGCCCAACTGATCGAAAACACAGCCGACAAAGATCTGCGGTATGAGATTTTCGAGACACAGGTGCGCTACCAACTCGAAGAAGTGGAATCTGGTTTTGGCGCAGTGGTCGCCATGGAAGCCGAAGCCATGAAGGCCCAAACGGAGGCCCGAAGCATTCTCGAAACCGTCACTCAGCCAGCCATTGTAGAAGTTCAGGCCATCATGGCCGAGACGATCGAACATCTGCGTATTGTCCGCAAAAATGAACAGGAAGCGCTGGCCACCACCAGGCAACGCCAGGTCATGTTCACTTGGGGTGGCTCAATTCTGGCCCTGAGCTTGGCAATGCTCTTGGGTGTGTGGCTCATGCGCGCCATCGTCGGGCCCATCAACCGAACGGTCGAATTCACCAGCGCCTTTGGCGAAGGAGACCTGAGCCAACGCTTGAAGCTGGACTCCAAAGATGAAATGGGCCAAATGACCCATGCTCTGGACGACATGGCGGACAATCTCGAGTTGAAAGCCCAAATGGCCCAGACCATTGCTGACGGAGATCTCACCCAGAAAGTCAGCCCGACTTCGGACAAAGACACTCTGGGTCTGGCCCTGCGCGACATGAACCTCAGCCTGCAGGACGTCGTTGCCAAAGCGTCGCAAGCTGCGCGTGAAGTTGATCAAGGCTCTAACCAGCTCGCTGCTGCCAGCCAAAGCCTCGCCGAAGGCGCGACTGAGCAAGCCGCAAGCCTTCAGGAAACCCACGCCTCGGTTACAGAGATCCGGGATCAGGCCAAAGAAAGCGCTCGCTTAGCCAAGGATTCGGCCAGCACGGCTGGAGCAGCATCGGCAGCGGCGGCCAAGAGTAACGCCCATATGGACGACATGATCAAGGCCATGTCCGACATCGCTGAGTCGAGTGGCGAAATTTCCAAGATCATCAAAGTCATTGACGACATTGCATTCCAAACCAACCTGTTGGCTCTCAACGCCGCCGTTGAAGCCGCGCGCGCCGGGAAACATGGCAAGGGGTTTGCAGTCGTGGCAGAGGAAGTCCGCACCCTGGCCCAGCGCAGCGCCAAAGCCGCTCGCGAAACGGCTGAATTGATTGCCGGCTCGGGAGACCGCGTGGGGCACGGCAGCAATGTGGCTGAGCAGACGGGCCAGGCCCTGACAATGGTTGTCGACTCAATCGGCGAGATCAGTGGCACGGTTTCGGAGATCGCGTCGATGAACGAACAACAGAGCGAAGCCGTGGACCAGATCACCCTGGCCCTTGAGCAGATCGACACCGCAACCCAACGTTCGACTGCCAGCGCCGAAGAAACCGCATCGGTATCGGCCGAATTATCCTCACAGACGGAGGTGTTGATGACGGTGCTGAAGCATTTCAAGGTTTCGGGGTCGGCGGATTCCTCTTCTGACGACGCCGCAGCCCAAACCGTCGCGGCAGTTGCCGCGGTGGCCGATGATGTGGAATGGGCCGAGAAGTCACTGAGTGGCCTTCAGAGCTGGGACAGCTAGCCAGAATTTGAGAAGCAAGGCCCTGCCCCCGAGCGATCGGATCAGATAAGGTCCGATCGCTCTTTTTTTTAAGGCGGCGCCGATGCGAGCGACGCTGGTGCTCATGAATTCTCCGCCCATCCAATACGTTAATTCCTTACTTCTTCTAAGCAATCCTCTCCTTTGGCCGAAACTGACAAGGACAGGATCTGTTCAGTTCTGGCCCGAAATCGAGCTCAAGGGATTTTTGTATGACTGCAGCACCATCACCTACGCTGGAAGCAGCCCTGGAAATCGCCAAGCTGTTGGTGGATTCAGGTTTTTTGTCGAATAAGGATCTGGACTACGCGCTGCGTATCCGCTCCAAGCTTGCCCATCCGCGGCCTTTGGTTTCTATCCTCCAGGAATTGGGCCAAATCACAGAAGAACAGCTTCAGGAAGCCCTCCGAGCCAATCGGTTGAATATCCGCTTGGGGACCTTACTTTTGGAACTGGATCATATCTCTGAAGCCGACCTGCAGGCGGCCATGGGGCTGCACAAGGAGACGAGTGGGAAGCGTCTCGGTGAAATACTGGTGGAAAACCACTTCATCACTGAAGACGAACTTCTGAACGTATTGGCTGTGCAACTGGGCTTTCCCTACTTCGATACTGACCGGCTCGAAGTTGACAAGAGACTGACCGCTCAAGTGCGACCTGCGTGGCTGGAAAAGAACAAGTGCTTCCCCATGCGGGGTGAAGCAGGGGAACTGCGACTGCTCTTTGTCGATCCAACCAATTCGGCCGCCCTGGAAGAGGCTGCCAAATTTTTCGGTGAACCGGTCCAACCGGGCCTAGCCAAACGCTATGCCATCGATGCCGCCATTGGGTCCATCACCAAAACCAAATCCGACAATGGCGATGCCACGTCCGAAAACATGATTGTCCAAAAGGTGAATGAGCTTCTGGATCATGCGGTGCTGAACAACGCCTCTGATATTCATGTCGAACCCATGAAGGACAAGCTCCGGGTGCGATTCCGTCAGGACGGTGTGCTGGTTCTGCA
>JADGEP010000620.1 GCA_016744275.1 Candidatus Krumholzibacteriia bacterium
CATCAAAAGGCCCGCGGCGGCGGGCAGTATCTAAACTTTACAAAAACTCGGGGAGATCCACACGGTGCCAGGCACTAAAAGACTAAATTGATCCTAATTGGTATGTAAAACTAGCCATTGGCCGCTGCCTGGGCCGCACGACCGGGCCCGACCTTTGGCTCATCAACTTTCCCGCAAGGGGCTGGACGCCCGAACAAGTACCCCTGTCCAAACCGGACACCCATCTCCAAAAGGATGTGATAGTCCTCCGTATTTTCGATGCCTTCGGCCACCACTTCGGCACCCAGCACGTCGGCAACCCGCAGCAGGCGCTCCAACGTGCGGCGCATTTCCGGGTCCACCGCCAGCCCGCGAACCAGGCGCTTGTCCACCTTCATGATCTGCGGGTGCAGCATGATCAGGCCCTCAAGGCAGCTGTTGCCAAAGCCAACATCATCGATGGCGACCTTGATGCCGGCATCCTGCAACGCCCGCACCCGCGGTACCAGGACCGCTGGGTCGCCGAGCAGTTGTTGCTCACTGATTTCAAGGCAACAATGACCATCTTCGCCGGATTGGCCAGCCAACAGTACCCGGATCAATTCTTCGGTCGCAGTTTGCAGCAAAGTCGTGGGCATGATGTTCACGTGGTAACTGGTGCGCGGTCCCATTGCCCGAGCGGCGCCAGCACACAACTTCAGGCACCGCAAATCCACCGCCGGCAAGATGTCGTTCTCCTGGCAGAAACGGAACAGATTGTCCGGTCGGTGCAAAGCGCCTTCGGGCCCCCGGATCAACATCTCGCAAGAGACAATGCGGCCATCAGCCATGTTGACGATGGGCTGGCTGGTGACGTTCAGCACTTTGCCCCGCAGCAAGGCTGACACCATTTCCGGCCCCTCCAGCACCGGCCGAATGAGGCCAACTTCAGCGACCGATGCGGCACGCGAGACGCGGTTCTTGCCTTCGGTTTTGGACCGCTGCAGGACAAAATGAGCCTTGGCCAAAACTTCATCGAAGCTCAGGCTGGTGGGACTGATCGCCGTCAATCCCAGACTGGCAGTCGTCGTCAGGCGGTGTTCGCCGGCGGTGATCACATCGCGGCTGATGGCCAGGCGGGTCTTTTCGGCAATGACTTCACCTTCGGCCTCGGTGGTTTCCGGCAGCAGGATCATGAAGCGATCGGTGCCGCAGCGGCCAACCTTGTCCTGTTCCCGAACCGATTCGCTGATTCGTCGGGCCGCACCGACCAGAACCAAATCGCCCACGCCATGTCCCAGGGTGGCGTTCACCACGCCCTTCAATATGTACTCCTGGGGCGTAGTGGGCTCCAGGTCTTTAATTAATTTGTATGCCGCCTTAATGTCCTCTGATAGAA
>JADGEP010000621.1 GCA_016744275.1 Candidatus Krumholzibacteriia bacterium
GAATATAGGGCCGTCCATCGCTCACCAGGCGTCGATTGAGATTGCCAATTTCCGTGGCGATGTCCATGGTCTTGTCGCGCTCAAACGATTGTCGAGGCACGTAGACAATGTCGCAAATTTCCTCGTGGCGCCCATGCCCCAGGGCAACATTGGTGGCCACCAACGCCTCATCACTGTCCAGCAATTCAGCCGAAATATCGACCGATTCGTGCCCCGCAGCCAAGGGCCGTATCTGCAAAAATCCAAACTGATGAGGGCGCGACTCAACGTCACTCAAGACCACGGCAAATTCGATTTCCACTTCGGCGCTCATCGTGCGGCGTCCCAACTCCAACAAGAGTTTCAGAATTTCCGCCAATGGAAAAAGATCCGCCTTCAATATGTGGGCGAACGATACCAAGCGCTTTCCATCCCGTCCCAGTCCGTCATAAATCATGTTGTCTTTTTCCGAATACACCGACCCCAGCGACTCCAGGGTTCCATGACGTTCGGCGTCGGCAAGACTCAACAAAGACAAATTGAAGGCGTCGTTTTCACAGGGATAGGATTCCGTATCGCTCACATCAACGGCATAAAAATTCCGCTGCGAGATCTTCAACCAATCGTCGACGGTTCCCAATTGGGGCAGCACCGTCGGATTGGCGGGGCTGAAACGCAGGGCTTTACCACCTTCAACCACAGTGCGGCCGAGACCCAACGCCACCGTCGCGATGCCGTCCTTGGGGTCCATGCCGTTGGCGGGATAGAAGTTCGTGGAATTGGCCACGCCCGAAAAATGAGGATAATCGTGGTTCTCGTATTTCTTGCCCACCATCTGCTGGATGATGACCGCCATTTTTTCTTCTTCGACCCGGTTGCTGGTCGCCTCGATATAGCCCTTGGCCGCCCTGGAATAGGCCGAAGCAAACACCAGCTTGATGGCGTCGCAGAGTTGGTCCAGACGCACCCGCAGGTCATCGTGGCTATTGGCCAACATATAGGTGGAATAGACCCCGGCAAACGGCTGAAACTGACTGTCCTCCAGCAGGCTTGACGACCGCACGGCCAGCGGGTACCGCACCTGTTCCAGAAACGCCTCAAGATCACCGTAGATTTCCGGCGGCAGCTTCGCCTCAAGGAAGTGTTCATTGATGGCCTGGTCATCCAGGTCGGCCAAAGCGCGTTCGCGCAGGTCAGCTTGCTTCATGAAGGTATCAAAGACATCAGTGCCCACCACCGCTGTGGGTGGGACCTGGATCTGCGTGCCCTGAAACCGGTTGGTGACGCCGTAGCGGTGCAGCAGTGAATTCATGAATGCCAGGCCACGCCCCTTGCCCCCCAGGGAGCCGCGTCCAATGCGCACGAAGTCGTTGCT
>JADGEP010000622.1 GCA_016744275.1 Candidatus Krumholzibacteriia bacterium
CGCCTGGCGGATGCGGAGGTCGTCGAGGGGCGGCTTCTTCACATTGATCGCGATGCCGCTGACGCCGATCGGTGCATCGGTGTAGAGCTTCTTCATCACGAGCAGTCCGCGCTCGACCGCGTCGACCTTCGGGATCTCCTCGGCCCACCAACGCGCCTTCGGCGACAACCACACCGCCCGAAATATTGGCTCCAGGATTGACCACCGCGCCGCGGCCAAGCCGCGATTCGTGCCCCACGGTGCAGCCATAGTGCACCAGAGAGTGGGGCGCCAATTCCAGGTTGACGGTGCAGGTGGTGCCGCCAAAAATCGCCACGCCATGGCCGATCTGGCACGATTCGAGGTCCAGCAAGGCCTCAGGGTGAATCAGCCTGGCCCAATCTGCAGGGCCAAATCCCAGGTCTTGTTCAAGTTCAGCCGCAACTTTCAGTCGAAACACCGGATTGCCGATGCCGATCAGCAAACAATCCCATTGCTGCCGATTGTCTATCAACCAGGCCATATCGCCCCGGATGTCATCCTGGCTGTCGTAAGGGCCGGGATGAGCCGGATCACTGATCACGAAGCCTGCAAATTCGTACCCGGCATTGGCGGGACCGCGAGCGGTGATGTCGGCGGCCAGCCAACGCAGTTCACGAGCCAATCCTCCGGCGCCAACAATGACCAGTTTCTGCTTCGCCACGTCCGTCTCCTCGGTGCCTTGTGTCTGCATTTGTGCCTTGTATTTCCCTGCCAGTCGGGCCAAATTGAACCACCCGCACCACGTTACGCTGGAAAGCGGTCTCCAGGCAAGCAACAAACGGTTGCGGTGCCATTGTCGGTCGCGCCACCGGGATGTTCCATGATCAAGCGTCTGCTGGATTTCAAATTTGCCCTGCTCGGCCTGTTGGTTCTGGGCTTGCCGCTGTTGGTGTTGGCAGTCTTGGTGCGGTTGAAGCTGGGCGCGCCGGTGCTGTTTCGGCAACAGCGCCCCGGTCGTGACGGCAAGCCTTTCGAAATCCTGAAGTTTCGCACCATGACCGACCGGCGCGATGCCGATGGCGAACTGCTTCCCGATGCCGAACGCCTGACCCCATTTGGCCGGGCCTTGCGCCGCACCAGCCTGGACGAATTGCCCGAACTGTGGAATGTCGTGCGCGGGGAAATGAGCCTGGTGGGCCCGCGCCCGCCGCTACCCTCCGAGGTCGCCGAGTACAAGCCCTGGCAGCGTCGACGGTTGTCGGTCAAGCCGGGCATCACCGGCCCCTGGCAGGTCTCGGGGCGCAACGAGATCAGCTTCGAGCAGTGGATGGAGATGGAC
>JADGEP010000623.1 GCA_016744275.1 Candidatus Krumholzibacteriia bacterium
CTGGCTCTCAACGGCGTGAAAAAAGACGACATTGCCCGCGGCTATCAGTTGGTTACTCCTGGCAGCGCCGCTGTGACCCGCCGCCTGGATGTGCGCCTGAACGTGATGGCCCATTACCAGGGCGTGGTCAAGAACCGCCAACGGGTGCATGTGCATCACGCGGGGCGCGAGGTGTTGGCGCGCGTTGTCTTGCTGGACGAAGAAGAACTCGGCGGCAACGCCGGGCCACGCACAGGGCTGGCCCAGTTGCATCTCGAAAATGAACTGGTCGCCGCTCGTGAAGATCGCCTGGTTCTGAGGTTCTATTCGCCGGTCACCAGCATTGCCGGTGGAATCGTGCTCGATGCCGCGCCCCAAAGTCACAAGCGCTTTGATGAGCAGGTGCAGGAAAATCTGATCATCATGGAAAGCGGCGATCCCGCCGAGTTGTTTCGCCAGAACCTGCGCCAGGCCGGCACCGCGGGACTGGCCCTCTCGGAGGCTCTCGGACAGCAGGATGACCCTGAGGCGTTGCCCGTCGGCAAGCGGCTGTATCATCGGGATTTGATGGACGAATTGGCGGTGCAAATCGCCGCCAATGTCGATGCCTACGCAGCGCGATTCCCGCTGCGCCTGGGTGTTCCGAAAGAGGAGTGCCGGCGCAAATGCAAGTTCAAGGCGGGGCCCAACGAGTGGAGCGCCATCTGTCTGAAGTTGGCCGAGACAGCTTCCTGGGTGGTGGCCGGTGACCGCATCGGGCCAACCGAGACCGGGCCGTTGTTGAGCGCAACGATGACCGCTGCTGTGACCAAGGCCGCAGCTGAGCTGGAGGGTTTCGGCCTGGATTGGCCCGGGTTGGACAACTGGATCGAAGAGTCGCCGCTTTTTAAAGCCGCTACGCGGGATAAGGAAATGCAGGAATTCAAAGCGGCCGAAGTGATCCGGCATCTGGTGGACCACGAGCAGGCTGTGGCCATTTCCAACGAGTACCACGTGTCCCGGCCGGCGTATGATGAATTGCTGACCAAGCTGCGAGCCCATTTTGCGGAGAACGATGAGATCGCTTTTGCCGACTTTCGGGCTCTCAGTGGGTTGACCCGTAAGCTGGGAATACCCATGCTGGAGTATTTGGATTTCAACGGGTTGACGATCCGGGCCGGGGATGTGCGCCGGGCGGGGGCTTCGCTCTGAACTGAAATTATGGAGCGGTGTTGGTGACAATGACCAGTCTGACAATTGTCGGATTGCCGTCATCGCAGCTATATTGGTGGGCCGAAGTCGCGATTACCTTGGTTTGTCCTGAAATTGCA
>JADGEP010000624.1 GCA_016744275.1 Candidatus Krumholzibacteriia bacterium
GTTCAGGACCTCATGGCAGGCGGCAAACATGGCGGTATTCGCGTCGGCGGCATCGGCCACATCCTTGGCCCGGTAAATGGGGATCACCCCGCTATTGCGCAAAAACCAGGATTGGATTTTCCGGGTGAACAAGCCGCTGTGGGCTAAAAAGTGCAGCATCCGGCCCGAGCCGTAGCCGAGCACCAGGGCGTCAGTGATCGAGTGAGGATGATTGCTGGCAAAGATCACCGGGCCCCGGGCGGGAATGTGGCCGCGTCCGGCCAGCTCGATGCCGCCGAAATAGCCGCGCATGCCGATGCGAACCAGGGCGCGGGACATCCGGTACAACAGCGGTGTGGGCAAAGAGGGCCATTGTCTGCCGGGGGCAGGTGCGCTCAATAGCCTGCCGCCTGTCCGTCTTTGCGCGACTCCGAGGCGCCAAAATAAACACCCTTTTTGACATCCCATAGAATCGCCTGGTAGCCGCCAAAACTGCCGACATTGATCTTCATCTGATGGCCACGTTGCACCAGTTCCCGCCGCACCTGATAGCCAATGCCGGACTCCAGCGATACGACCCCGCCTTGGGTCATCATCTCGCCGGTGGGCTCGCTGCTGCCGGTGTGCAGGATGCGCGGAGCGTCGCCGGCCTCCTGCAGGTTCATGCCGAAGTCGACCAGGTTGATGATCACCTGGGCGTGGGCCTGGGGCTGGGTTGCGCCACCCATGACACCAAAGGCGAGCCGGTAATCCTGGCCGAAGTTGGCAAAGGCCGGAATGATCGTATGGAAAGGCCGTTTGCCGGGGGCATAGGTATTGGCCTGATCCGGTGCCAGGTTGAAGAGCTCCCCACGGTCCTGCAGGCCAAAGCCGAGGCCCTCAGGACACACGCCGCAGCCCATGCCGCGATAGTTGCTCTGGATCAGCGAAACCATGTTGCCCTCGGAATCGGCCGTGCAAAGGTAGACCGTGTCACCGTGTTGCAAGCTGGCGTTGCCGGGGGGGAAGGACTGGCCCGCGCGCTTTTCATCGATCAGCTTGCGGCGCTCCTCCGCGTATTCCTTGGAGATCAAATGCTCCACGGGCACATCGGCGAAGTCCATGTCCGCGTAGAAGTGGGCGCGATCTTCGAAGGCCAGTTTTTTGGCTTCGGTGAACAGGTGCACGTATTCCGGGCTCTGGTGGCCCAGGGACTTCAAGCTGTAGGGCTCCAAGATGTTCAGGATCTGCAAGGCTGCGATGCCCTGGCCGTTGGGCGGCAATTCCCCCAGGTCATAACCTCGATAGTTGGTGGACACCGGCTCCACC
>JADGEP010000625.1 GCA_016744275.1 Candidatus Krumholzibacteriia bacterium
GTACTGCAAGGGCAAATCGCTGAGAAAGTATTCGCCGGCAGAGATTCAGAAGCCACCCAACTGATTGAAGAAAAACTCGCTACCAAGGACCCTGAACATCAAGTAGGGGAAGTCTATCTTGTGGGCGGCGGCCGATCCTGTCGCCGGGCTGGCAGCTTCCGGGCGGCAAGCTCCCCGCAGCGGGCGGCCTAAAACTTGTTCGCCGAATCGGTAGCGTAGGTAAGGCCAGACACCCATGTTGGCCGGTTCCTCCTGCACCCAGAGAAAATCGATGTCGTCACGATAAGGCTCCACCGCCGTTATGAAGGCGCTGGCGGGCAGCGGGTAGGGCTGCTCCAGACGCAGAATCGCCACATCCTGACGGCCACGTTTATCCCGCTCCGCCACCAGATCGTAGTAAATCTTGCCGCTGCACACCAATACGCGTTCAACGGTGGCCGGGTTGGGCTCCGATGGATCCGCTAGAACGGGCTGAAAGGCACCGGTGGCCAATTCCGCCAACTCGGAGACACACTGAGGATTTCGCAGCAGACTCTTGGGTGTCAGGATAACCAGCGGTTTGCGCCAGTGCCGCCACACCTGACGGCGCAGCAGATGAAACAACTGTGCCGGCGTGGTGGGGTTGGCGATCTGGATGTTATCCTCGGCCGCCAGGTTCAGGAAGCGCTCAAGTCGCGCGCTGGAATGTTCGGGACCCATGCCCTCCATGCCGTGCGGCAGCATCAGGACTAAACCGGAGAGCATGCCCCACTTGTTTTCACCGCTGGTGATGAATTGGTCAATGATGGGCTGCGCCACGTTGCAGAAGTCACCGAACTGCGCCTCCCACATGACCAGAGCTTCGGGGTAGGTGAGGCTATAGCCATACTCGAAGCCCAGCACCGCGACCTCGGACAAGGGGCTGTTGATCGTATTGACCGGGCCCTGTTTGTCAGAGAGATGCTGCAACGGGGCGTACTCGATACCGTTTTTTACGTCGTGCAGCACCGAGTGGCGGTGGCTGAAAGTTCCTCGTTGACTGTCCTGCCCACTCAAGCGCACAGGATGACCCTCCATAGCCAGCGAGCCAAAGGCCAAAGCCTCGGCGGCGGACCAGTCCACGGGCTTTTCGCCACGGGCGATGTTGCGGCGCAGGTCCAGCAGACGCCCGATCTTTTTGTGGGGTGTGAAGCCTTCGGGCACGGTCGCCGTGTGTTCCAGGATTTGCACCAGCCTGATTTGGGGCACTCCCGTCAGCACGGGCGGGCCTGCTGGTACAGGGCCGCCCTGGTACTCTT
>JADGEP010000626.1 GCA_016744275.1 Candidatus Krumholzibacteriia bacterium
CGACCTTCACCTTCAGTATTCCCATGTCGCAGGCCGCAAAAACGCCTGCCGAGGTGGATGAACCCCGCGAAAAGAGCCTGGTCTGATCCGCCCATAATTCACCCAGCAGGTGCCTCGGTTCCTGACATCTCCCGCTTGGCTGCGAAGCCGGGCGGGATTTGTCATTTGGCCCCCGGCAACATTGACCACCCGGAAAAAAATTCCCCATAAGGTTCCAGTTGTCGCCAGAGATCGCCTCAAAGCCCCCAAATACCTGAATTAAAAGGAACCCAGCCCAGTGCTAGGCGCGGCGAAAACTGCCGTTCGTTGCCCCGTCGCTTCGCCGATTCGGCCCACGACCGAAGGCATGGCCCTTGCGATTGTGTTCCCGGAAAACCCCGGACTTTGCGGGGGAAGTCTGTCTTCGCTGAAAGGAAAAGGCGTGATACGAAGTCTGAACACTGCAGAACGGGCCATGGAGATGGAACAAGTGCGCATTGATGCCTTGGCCAATAACCTGGCCAACGTCAATTCTGCAGGCTTCAAACAAATCCTGACCCGAGTTGGGCAGCCAGAGGGTGGCGCCAAGCCGGATGATGGTCCTGACGGTCGAACAAACGCTCAGATCGAGGCCCAGTCCAAGCGGACGGCCGCAGGCGGTTCGGACAATTGGGCGCCGATATCCCGCAATGATTTGTACCACGCGGTCGACATGCGGCCCGGTCCGATCAATGCCACCGGCCGGGACACTGATGTGGCCATCATGGGGGATGGGTTTTTCGAGATCGCGACACCAGAAGGCAAGCTTTACACCCGAGACGGATCATTCAATCTCAACGCCCAGAACCAGTTGACGACTCCGGGCGGCCTGCTGGTTCAGGGCGAGGGCGGCCCCATCACGCTGGCGGGCAACGACTTCTCAATTGCCAACGACGGTTCCATCACGGTCGATGGCAAGGTGACGGGGCGCTTGAAACTGGTGAATTTTGACGACCCGACAAAACTGGAACACACGGGAGACAGCCTCTTGCGGGCCCCTGATTTTTTGGAAGCCCAGCCGGTGCCTCAGGCCGAAGTCATCGTGGCGCAGTCGCATCTTGAAGGCAGCAACGTGAATCCCATCGATACACTAGTCGCCATGATCACAGCCCAACGGGCATTTGAAGTGCAGAGCAGTGTTTTGAAGTCGGAAGACGACATGTTGAATAAAGCGGTCAATACGTTGCCGCGGGTGAACGCCTAGCTCCGGATATCCGGCAT
>JADGEP010000627.1 GCA_016744275.1 Candidatus Krumholzibacteriia bacterium
GCCTTGACTGTTAGAAGATTAGTAGAAGAACGTCCGGCTCGGCAAGGCAAATTGCCTTTTTTGAGGCCGTCTTCGCGGTTTAAGAGGCCGAAATGTCCGGATTTTCGAAATGTACCCCGCAGACTCCGGTTTTTTTCCCAAAGTGACGGCGAAATCATGAATCGAAATGAACTGATCACCGCCCTCAGAGACCTGCCCGCAGGCCGGCGAATCATCACCGCCCTGGATGTGCCCGGCCAGGATCAAGCCTTGGAATTGGCAGGGCGCCTGGGCCCAGCCGGTGGGTTTGTCAAAGTGGGCCTGGAGCTGTATTCTGCCGCGGGACCGGATGTCGTCCGCCGTCTGCAGGAATTGCAACGGGACATCTTCCTGGACTTGAAATACCACGACATACCCAACACCGTGGCCAGTGCAGCAAAAATCGCCGCCACCCTGGGCGCGAGCCTGTGCACCATGCACGCGGGCAATGGCCGTGGTGCCATGACCGCTGCCGCCGAGGCCCTGGCCGCTGCCCCGGTGCATCCGGTCACGGGCCGCCGTCCGGCCTTGCTGGCTGTCACGGTACTGACCAGCCTCTCAGAAGATGAAATGCAGGAAGTGAGCCCTTCGGGCGACCTGCTGCAAGACCGGGTTGAACGCATGGCCACCTTGGCCTGGGAAAGCGGCTGTGATGGCCTGGTCTGTTCAGCTGCTGATTTGCCGCGACTGCGCCAAACCATCGGCCAGGAGCCTTTGATTGTCACACCTGGTATTCGGCCAGCCGGAGCAGCCGCCAACGATCAGCACCGAGTGACCACCCCACGGGAGGCCATGGATTCAGGGGCGGATTTCCTGGTGATCGGCCGTCCCATTACCCAAGCCCCCGACCCGGCAGCCGCCTTGGCCGCCATCGCCGCAGAATTGGATTGAGCGCCGGATGGGCCGTCGGCCCGCAACCTGAAGATCAGGAGTGACCATGACTGAAGACAAAGTACTCTCTCTGTTGAAAGAACTGGGCGCCTTGCACAGCGGACACTTTCTGCTCAGCAGCGGCCTGCACAGCGACACCTATTTCCAGTGCGCAAAAATCCTGCAGTTCCCGGAACTGGCCCGCGAATTGGGCGCTGCCATGGGCGACTATTTTGACGATACGCCCCACGACCTGGTCGTCAGCCCGGCCATGGGTGGCATTTTGATTGGGCACGAAGTCGCGCGCGCCCTCGGCCGCCGTTTTGTTT
>JADGEP010000628.1 GCA_016744275.1 Candidatus Krumholzibacteriia bacterium
CTCTGTTGTCCTGTTGAGCCGTCACCATCGTTTGTACGCAGCAGCTGCCGACTGGGAATTGCCAGCGGTGGAGCTGTTTCTCTTTGATTCTCCGTCCGAAGCATTGGCGCGTATCAGCCTGGGCCAGGCCGGGGTCTTCCTCTTTGATACCCGTGATTATCCGCGCTACAAACACGTTGTGCGTAAATTCCTTTCCATGAATTCGGACGCGGACCTGCTATTGGTAGGGCCGCCGGAATGCGTGGCCGAGATTCAGGAAATTGACCAGGAAGCGGTGATCACCGTACTGCCGCTGGACATCGATCCAGAAGAGATCAGGCAGATCGTTGACCGCAAATTGCGCCTGCGCCGTGTGCGCGAGCGCAGCGGCATTGTTGGTCGCAGCCGTGCCATTGTCGAAATGCTATCTCTGGTGGCCCACGCCGCACCACTGGATGTGAACATCTTGATCCTGGGCGAGAGTGGGGCTGGAAAAGAACTGGTTGCCAGGGCGATTCACGACAATGGACTGCGATCTGAAGGGCCCTTTGTGAGCCTCAATTGTGGGGCGATGACTGAAGGCGTGCTGGAAAGCGAATTGTTCGGGCACGCCAAGGGCGCCTTCACCGGCGCGGTCAACGAACATCAGGGGGTGTTCAAACGGGCGGACGGCGGCACGCTCTTCCTGGACGAAGTGGCCGAAATGCCACTCAGTATGCAAACCCGGTTCCTGCGCACCCTGGAAACCGGAGAATTCACTCCTGTTGGCGGGCGCCGAACTGATCGCAGCGACATCCGCTTGGTGGCGGCCACCCATCGGGATCTGGCCGAAGAAGTCAGCCGGGGCCGTTTTCGCCAGGATCTTTATTACCGCCTGAAAGTGGTGGTGATCACGACTCCGCCATTGCGGGACCGCCGCGACGACATCCCCTTGTTGTCCGCCGCCTTTCTGGAACAGGAAAACAGCCGCCACAATCTGCACGTCAAGGGCTTCACCCGGGCTGCAGAGCAGGCATTTCTGGATCACGAGTGGCCAGGCAACGTACGCGAGTTGCGCAATACCATCAGCAGCGTTGTCGTTTTGAAACAGCGCGGCATGATCGACCTGCCGGACCTGCCGGACACCCTCCCAGACCCCTTCTGGAGGGAGTCCGGCACCACCCTGCCTTCAATTAGATAAGAGAACCCGCTCCTTCGAAAAACTTGGGGAGCGCCGGCT
>JADGEP010000629.1 GCA_016744275.1 Candidatus Krumholzibacteriia bacterium
CGCCAGATAGGCGTGGGTCTGTTGAACCAGGACCAAGGAAGGGCCCAGGCTGAGTACAGCGCCGATCATTGCCACCAGGGGCAAGCGGCGGCCTCGGCGCCAAGACCACCATCCGGTCGCGGCCCAAACCCCAAACAACAACCAACCCACCAAAGCCGGAGTCCAGGACATCTGGCTGCTGAAGTGCGGGCCTGGCGTGCCCAGCCACCAACCAAAAATGCCCACATTGCCCAGGACTGTCAGCACACCGCCGAGGCGGTAGGCATCATCGGGGCCGGTGGCAAAACTGTTCATCACCAGCATGCTCTCGATCCCAACGACCACCGCCAGCAAGGCCACCGCCAGCCACTGCGTGCGCCACGCACTGCCGCAGTCGGCACGCCCACGCCAAAGCAGGTGCATCGCCAAAAGCAGGGGCAGACCAAATCCGGATTCCTTGGCGAAAATCGAGGCGGTGCCCAAAACCACCGTCCACCAAATATGCCCCCGACAGCGGGACCACCAGCGTTCGGCCGCCGCCAGGACCAGCACTCCGGCCAGCAATTCCTGGATCCCGGAGGCCCAATAGAGAATGGTGAAGGCGATGGGAGAGGCGGCAAAAAAAACGCCGCCCAGCAGGAAGACCTGCCGGCGACCTGTGGCACGCCATCCGAGACGAGCCACCAAAACAGCTGCCACACTGTGCAGAACCAGGCGCAGAACGGCATGGCCCAAGGCATCGAGGCCCAACCCGGGCCAGGTGATTTGCCACCAGAGATCCTGGCTCAACCAACGGGCGGGAAAATCGCTTTCGCGCGACAGGATCCCGGCCGCCCGGGCCAACTGGCCCCAATCATCCAGGCACCACCAGGACTGCAAAGTTTGCCAACGGCAGGCAATCGCCGCCAGAAATACGGCCCCATGGGCAGCCAGATTGGGTTCGTTCTGTTTCATGGCGCCAATCTACCACGACCGCAGTCAATATCAAACGGCGCGTTGAGCGGCCATTTGAGGGCGCCTATTTGGCCAATACCATCTTGCTCGTCAGAACACCAGCCGGACCATTCATCCGGACAAAATACACACCCGCGGCGGCGGTGCGACCGGACTGGTCCCGACCATCCCAATTCACACTGTGGCGTCCGGCGCTGACCTGGGCGTTGACCAGCAAACGCACGTGGCGCCCGCGCAGATCATAGATCGCGAGCTTCA
>JADGEP010000062.1 GCA_016744275.1 Candidatus Krumholzibacteriia bacterium
GGCTCATTCCAAAAGATGCCTTGGGAGGGGATGTCGGACAGGTCGCCGGGCACGCTGGCGGCGAGTGGCAGTTGATTCGGATCGTAGAGCGAGAAGTTCGAGGCCGGTGCCACGAGCGGTACGTGGGGCCGCACAAAACCAACGGCGAGGAAAAACGGACTGCCCTTGACGGAGAGCGTCTTCAGGAGCGCGGTCGCCTTGGCGGCCGCCTGCGCGTCCGCTTGTTCCATCCCCGATGTGCTTGACTCCACCGTGTAGAAGGCCGCTCCAAAGCCCAGGTTGAAGTGCTGGTTGGGATTGAAGTTGAGGTTTTCATTGGTGTGGTGACCGGTTTGACGAGCATCATCGACCGCACCGGCGGCGAAGTTGGGCTGCCTCTGCCATTGCATGCGCTGGCCAAGGTCAAGGTCGAGACATTCCAGCCGGACAACTGCCCGCTCTGCGCCCAAGGCGTCGAGGTGGTCAAGCCCGGCAGCCGCGGCAACTAGGCCGATGAACACGGCCTCTCCAGCATGGTTGCGCCGCCTTTCCGAGGCGGCGTTTCCTTTTTGGCGGCACGGCTGGACGACTACTGCCGGCCCTGAATTCCATTCGCCCCCCACTTCCCCAGAGCATTCTGCCTCAGTGAAGCGGTTGGTTGACGCGGCCCGATTGCAGGAAGCCGCCTGGGCGCAGCAAGTGCACGGTGGCCAAGTGTTGCGCGCCGAGCACTCCGGGTACCTGGGCGAAGCCGATGCCCTGTGGACCACCCGCCCCGGCCTCGGCGTGATCGGCCGCAGCGCCGACTGTCCGCTCATTTTGATCGCCAGCCCCGGACACTGGGGGTTCGCCCACGCCTCCTGGCGCTCCACCGTAGCGGGCATCACCAAAACCCTTTTGCGAGACATGACTGAAGCCGGCATGGACCCCAATCAGGCCGCCGCCGTGATTTGTCCCTCGGCCGGGCCCTGTTGCTACGAAGTGGGCCCTGAAGTCAAAGACGCGGCGCTGGAGGCGTTGGGGCCCAGCGTCAGTGACTGCTTCCCTTCGCTGGGCGCCAAACCCGCCTTTGATCTCTGGCGGGCCAACCGAATAGCACTGGAGGCAGCCGGCCTGCCATCTGGTCAAATTTATGTCGCAGAGCAATGCACCATCTGCGGCGGCGAAGCGGTGGACCGGCCAACGGAAGGGCCCCAGCATGAGCGGCATTTCCCGATCATCTCGCAATGTGATGAACCGCTACACCGCCGAACACTTTGCCGGCGACACCCTGCACGATCGCATTGCCCGCGCGGTTTGCGAGGCGGAATGCCTGCCCCGCAAGGAATTTCATGAAGCCTGGGAGTCTGCCAAACGCATCCGGCGCCAGATGCGCGGCGGCGAAGTGTGGGAGTTGGCGGCCGGCCATGGGCTACTGTCGGCAATCCTGCTGATTCTCGATGACTCCTCGCCAAGCGCCACCTGCATCGACATCAAGCGCCCCCCCAGCCAAGAGCGGGTCCTGGCAGCTCTGCAGAATCATTGGCCGAGGCTGCAGGGACGCATTGGGTTTGAGGAGTCAAGATTGGAAGAAGCCCAGGTGCCGACGGGCAGCCTGATCGCCTCGGTGCACGCCTGCGGCGAGTTGACGGACCGTGTGCTCGACCTGGCCATCAGACAGCGGACTCGAGTCGCGGTGTTGCCCTGTTGCCACGACCTGCGCCGGTGCGATACCGGCGCACTGGCCCCCTGGATGGATGGCCCCTTGGCGGTGGACGCGACCCGGGCGGCCCGCCTCCAGCACGCCGGGTTCCGCGTGCAGACAGCCCTGATCCCGGCTGAGATCACGCCCAAAAATCGCCTCTTGCTGGGATGGCCCGAAACACCTGCCCGCATTTCTGAACCACAGACGAGGACCTGAAAATGGAACTGCTGGCCCCTGCCGGAAATCTCGAAAAACTCAAATGGGCGGTGCAATACGGCGCTGATGCCGTCTACTTCGGCACCGAATTTGGCTCATTGCGCAGCTATGCCGGGAACTTCTCCCTCGAAGATGCGGCCGCCGGTCTGGCCTACCTCCACGCCCGGAACAAAAAAGGCTACGTGGCCCTCAACATCTATCCCTGGTCCGATGAATTCGAACGATTGAGCCAAACGGCGCAACAGCTCGACGACCTGGGAGTCGATGCCCTGATCGTGGCCGACCTTGGTGTGCTGACGACCTTGCGCCGGATGAACCTGAAGGCCAAGCTGCACATCAGTACCCAGGCCAGCACCACCAACTATCAGTCCGTTCAAGCCTACGGAGAGCTGGGGGCCAGCCGGGTGAATCTGGCTCGAGAGTTGTCGTTGGAACAGATCCAGGCCATGCAGCAGGCCCTCGGTGGCGCCGTCGAAACCGAAGTGTTCGTGCACGGCGCGGTGTGTTTTTCCTACTCGGGGCGCTGCGCCATCAGCGACTACCTGACCGGACACGGCGCCAACCGCGGCGAATGCAAACAGCCTTGCCGTTGGAAGTACTCCCTCGTCGAAGAAAAGCGGCCAGGACAGGTCATGGACTACTACGAAGACGAGCGGGGTTCCTATTTTTTCAACTCACGCGAGCTGGCGCTGTTCGAATACGTACCCGCTTTGCAACAGGCCAATGTGGCCTCAGTCAAGCTGGAAGGGCGCATGAAATCCATCCACTACATCGCTTCAATCGTTTCGTTCTATCGGCAAATCATCGATGGCAAACGTGTGGGTTGGGATGAAGGTGTGGGCCTCTTGAATCGGGTGCCAAATCGCGGGTATTCGACCGGATTCATGAAAGGCCAGGTGGGCTCCGGAGACTACGCCTCCGAGGCCGGCAGTTCGACTGGCGATTCGATCTTTGTCGGCAATGTGCTTGAGGAGAAAACAGATGGGCGCCGCGTACTGGAAGTGCGCAACAAAATCACCGCCGGCCAAGAGCTCGAACTCTTGACACCGACAGGTAACCTGAGCTCAATCACCATGCCTACGCCATTGGTGACCCGGGAGGGCGAGCAGGTCGAGACGGTGAACAACTCTCAGTTTCTTTTACTGGAAAATGACCTGAAGCCCTACACCATCTTGCGGCGCATTGCGTCGTTCCAATAGGTCGGCAAATACAACCCCGCGCGCCGCAATTCCGCATCCCCGCCCCATGAGATAGCGCCTATTTACGGCGCTCCGATTCCGGCAGATCCGTCTCGCGAACCTGGTAATACTTATCCAGGTGCAGCGCGAACCGTTCAGCCCGCATTTCAATGGCCAAACGGGGGCGAATCCGTACCAACGCTTGCTCCAACCCGGTGCGCCGCACGTTCGCAGTCCACATAAACTCGACATGCTGAAATCCCGCTGCCACAAACGGAATCATCGCATCGCCAAACGAATCGCGAAGCATGATGGCGCGGGGCAATTCCGGACGATCCTGCCAGACGACAATCGGGTGCCGCTCCGGCCCCTCTTCCTCTTCAACATTCAGTCCCGGCAAATAGTCCGGAGACAGGTTGGGCACATCTTCGGCGATATGGCTTTCGAGGCCCAACATCTCGATCAGGTCACGTTTCCCAGCGGGCTCGTAGGTCAATTTGTAGGCCCGCGCATCCAGGCCGTCCACTTCCGGATATTGAGTCGCGATCGTCCGCAGCAGATAATCCGCTCCCTTAAATGCGCCCAACTCGCTCCAGTGGGTATCGCCCTGGGAGTAGACCGGCCAATGCTCTTTTGCCTCCAGCAGCCCTTGGCGCAAGTCCAATACGTTCAGCGTCGAATTTTCCTGCAGATGTTGCACCAACAATTCAACGCAGGTTTGACGCCCGCCCGAATGGTAGGCCGCAGGCAAGTGCTCCGGATAGATGGACCATTTGTCGGGCGCGACAACATAAATGTAGTCGATCCCGTGGACGGCAAACATGTCCCGCGTCTGCTCCAACCGGCGCTGGATGCGTTCCAGGAACCGGCTTGGAAATGCGTTCACATCGCCATGATGATTTTCAACCGGCATGCCCGCTTCCTTGCTTCCGCCTTTGAAAAACAGCCAACCATCCCGGCCTGCCAGAACTTTTCCAGTTCCCGCCACATTGAACAGTTCGTACCGACTCAGAAGATTCAACCGGATCAGCGGTTCCCGATAGGCAAAGCTGTCATTAAAAAAGGTCTCGAAAGCGGCGGGATAGGCGTCGACTCCAACCTCTGAGAAGGCAGGCCGGACAACCGCCTCTTCGTTGGCGCCCACCTCAGCCCCAAATTCGAGGAAAGGTGCAAACCGGGCTGCCAACGGCAGGGCGATCACCAGACAAAACAAGCCAGCGACCAGGCGACTGCTCCCATTGCGGATTGCTGCGCTGAAGGTCACACCGCCCCCTAGAACCGAAAGTAGATGAAAGGATTGTAGGCGCCGGACGCCAGATGCGCGCACGAATAGATCAGGACAGCCATCAGGACCGCCACTTTCACTGAACCAAACAAGAACGGCCCCGGGAGCCGCCCAGCCGCTGCCAACCATTGCAGGCCTCTATCGCGGAATCGGCGCAACCAGAACAGCAGGGGCCAGGACAACAGCGCCCCCACGACCAGCCCCACCGCCACTTCATTGGTCAACGGACTGGGGTGCCAAGGGTACAATTTGGGCGGGTCGCTCAAGCCCAACAAGGCCTGATAGATGCCGCCAGCCTGGGACAAATCGGCCGCCCGAAACAGCACCCAGCCACCCATAACCGTCAGCAGCACATAAAGATGCCGCAGCGGGCGCCAGAGCTTCAGTAGCCCGCGCGAGAGTCCCAACCGCTCTGCGATCAGGAACAATCCATGGTAAAGCCCCCAAAGCACAAAAGACCACGAGGCGCCGTGCCACAGTCCACACAGCAAAAAAACCACAGCCAAATTGAGATAGACTCGCGCCGAACCGACTCGCCCTCCACCCAGGGGGATGTACAGATAATCGCGGAACCAGGACGACAAAGAGATGTGCCAGCGCCGCCAAAAATCCTGGATCGAAGTGGCGGCGTAGGGGTAGTTGAAGTTTTCGGGGAAGCGGAAGCCGAGCATGCGCCCCAGCCCGATGGCCATGTCTGAATAGCCTGAAAAATCGAAGTAGATCTGCAGGGTGTAGCTCACCACGCCCAACCATGCCAACGACATTGTCAACTGGTCCTGCGGCACATCAAAAACCTGATCAGCGGGAACTGCGACCAGATTCGAGAGAAGAACTTTTTTGCCCAATCCCGTGATGAACCGTATGCATCCGGAACTGAAAAGGTCCAAACTCAAACTGCGCCGGGCCAATTGGCTCGCCACCGACCGGTAACGCACAATGGGTCCGGCGACCAGTTGCGGGAACATCGTCACATAGCAGGCAAAGTCGAAATAATTCCGAGTCGGCTGCACCTGCCCCCGATAGATATCAATGGTGTAGGACATCGATTGGAACGTGTAAAAACTGATTCCCAACGGCAGCGCAATCGACAACGTCGCCTCGCTGCTGGCGCTATCCACCCCCAGGGCACCGGCCACTCGCTGAAAGTTTTCCAGGCCAAAATGCGCGTATTTGAAAAAAGCGAGGATCGACAGATTGGCCAGGATCGACACCGACAACAATAGCCGCCGCCAACCGGTTCGCTTGGTCCGCCCCAACAGGAGTCCCGCCCCATAGTCAATGGTGGTGGACGACAGCATCACCAAGGTCAACCAGGTTTCGCCCCAGAAATAAAACAGCAGGCTCGCCACCAAGATGAAAGCATTGGCCAGGGATGTGAAAATCCGGCGGCGCCGTGGTTCATGTGCCAACTGGGCCGGCAAAAAAACCAGGTGGTAGCCCACCAGGAAAAGGGGCAAATAGAGAAACAGGAATAGCGGCGAGCTGAAGACCACGCTACATGTTCCGCCGGTACTGCCCACCAACCTGATATAAAGCCCCGGAAATTTGTCCCAACGAACACACCTTCGCCGCCTCCAACAACGAATCAAAGGTATTGCGGTGCTCGACGGCGACCTTCTGCAGATCTGACAACGCCTGCGCCGCTTCTCCATCGTTCCGCTTATGAAACGCCTCCAGCGTGGCGATCGCGTATTCTTTTTCCTCTGCCGAAGAGCGGATCACTTCTTCCGGAATGACCGTCGGCGAACCCTCCGGGTCCAGGTACGTATTGACCCCTACAATGGGCAACTCGCCGGTGTGCTTGAGGCCCTCATAATACATGGATTCTTCCTGGATGCGCGTGCGCTGGTACATGCGCTCCATGGCACCGAGCACACCCCCACGTTCACTGATGCTTTCAAACTCGGTGAGCACCGCTTCTTCCACCAGGTCGGTCAACTCTTCGATGATGAACGCGCCCTGCAGCGGGTTCTCATTGGTGGCCAATCCCAACTCCTTGTTGATGATCATCTGGATGGCCATGGCCCGCCGCACCGACTCTTCGGTGGGCGTGGTGATCGCCTCGTCATAGGCGTTGGTGTGCAGGCTATTGCAGTTGTCGAAGATCGCGTACAGCGCCTGCAACGTGGTCCGAATGTCATTAAAAGCGATCTCCTGGGCATGCAGGCTGCGCCCCGACGTTTGGATATGGTACTTGAGTTTCTGACTGCGCTCGTTGGCGCCGTATTTGTTCTTCATGGCCTTGGCCCAGATGCGCCGCGCGACCCGGCCCATGACCGAATATTCGGGGTCCATGCCATTGCTGAAGAAGAAACTGAGATTGGGCGCGAAGCTGTCGATGGGCATGCCCCGCGACAGGTAATATTCCACGAAAGTGAACCCGTTGGCCAAGGTGAAGGCCAACTGGCTGATCGGATTGGCGCCCGCCTCGGCGATGTGGTATCCACTGATGGAAACCGAGTAGAAATTGTGCACTTGATTGTCGATGAAATTCTGCTGGATGTCCCCCATCATGCGCAGGGCAAACTCGGTCGAGAAGATGCAGGTGTTTTGGGCCTGGTCCTCTTTCAAAATATCGGCCTGCACCGTGCCGCGCACCGCGCACATGGTATCGGCCTTGATCTTCTCATACACCTCAGCCGGTAAAACCTGGTCTCCACTGACGCCCAACAGCATCAGACCCAAACCGCTGTTGCCCTGGGGCAACTCGCCACGGTATACGGGCCGCGCCTGGCCCTTTTCCTTGTAGATGGCGTCGATCTTTCCCTGCACCTCGGCTTCGAGCCCATGGGCCACGATATACTTCTCACAGCCCTGATCGACCGCCGCATTCAGAAAGAAGGCCAGGATCATCGGCGCCGGGCCATTGATCGTCATCGAAACCGAAGTCTTGGGGTCGGCCAGATCAAAACCGGAATACAGCTTCTTGGCATCATCCACCGTGGCGATGCTCACGCCACTGTTGCCCACCTTGCCGTAGATATCCGGCCGGCGGTCGGGGTTTTCGCCATACAGCGTGACCGAATCGAAGGCCGTCGACAACCGCGCCGCCGGCATGCCCGCCGATACGTAGTGGAAGCGGCGGTTGGTGCGTTCAGGTCCGCCCTCGCCGGCAAACATGCGCGTGGGATCTTCACCTTCGCGCTTCAAGGGGAATACCCCAGCGGCGTACGGGAAAAAACCGGGCACGTTTTCGGTCAACAACCAACGCAGGATGTCTCCCCAGTCTTCATACCGCGGCAGGCTGACCTTGGGAATGCGGGTGTGGCTCAACGACTCGGTGAACAGGTCCTGCTCGATGGTCTTGTTGCGCACCTTGAATACATACTTGTCGGCCCGGTAGCGCTTGACCATGGCCGGCCATTCCTGCAGCAGGCGGCGGCTCTCCACATCCAGGCGTTGTTCCAATTCGTTGTGCAGATTGATCAAATCCTGCAGGTATTCCGGCTCGCCCTGAACGTGGGCGATGGCCCGCACGACCCCGCCTGAGCCCGGTTCCTCAACCGCTACACTTTCACTGCCCGCCCGCGATCGCAACAGGTCGATGGTGCCGGACAACTGGTACAACTGGCGGGCCAAAGCACTCTGCTCGGCAACAAAGCGGTCGTAGGTGCGGCTTGAGTCCACAATCTCCGACAAGTACCGCACGCGTTCGGGCGGAATCACGTACGCCCGCTGGCTCATCGCCTCAGTCACTTCCCATTGGGAGAGCAACTCGGCGCCGGTGCGCTCGACAATCTTGGCCATGATGGCTTTGTACAGAGTATTCATGCCCGGATCATTGAACTGAGAAGCAATGGTGCCAAAGACGGGCAACTGCTCGTCCGCGCCCTCAAACTCGTTGTGGTTGCGCCGGTATTGTTTGCGCACATCCCGTAGCGCATCGAGGCTGCCACGGTGGTCAAACTTGTTGATGGCGATCAAATCGGCAAAGTCCAGCATGTCGATTTTTTCCAACTGGGTGGCAGCGCCGTATTCGGCGGTCATCACGTACAGCGAAGTGTCCGAATGTTCGGTGATTTCGGTATCACTCTGGCCGATGCCGCTGGTCTCGACGATGATCAGGTCGTAGCCCGCCGCCTTGCAGATGTTGATGCTGTGTTGCACGTATTTGCTGAGCGCCAGATTCGATTGCCGCGTAGCCAAAGAACGCATATACACCCGCGGGTGGTCGATGGCATTCATGCGGATGCGATCACCCAAAAGGGCCCCGCCGCTGCGCCGGCGCGAAGGATCCACCGAAACGATGGCGATGGTTTTGTCTTCGAAATCGGCCAGGAAGCGCCGCACCAATTCATCAACCAGGGACGACTTGCCCGCACCCCCGGTGCCGGTGATGCCCAACACCGGAATCGTGCGGCCGCCCGCTGGTGTGCCAACCGCGGCCATCAATTCAGCCTCCTGGGCCGGATGGTTCTCGGCCAGCGAAATCAGTCGCCCGAGAGCTCGCGGGTCGCGTTCAGCCAACCCCTTCAGATGCGGCGCCATACTGTCGGCGGTGGGCACTTGACCGACGGCAAAATCGCATTGCCGCAGCACGTCGTTGATCATGCCCTGCAGGCCCATCTCACGGCCATCATCCGGCGAAAAAATCCGGGTGATGCCATAGGCGTGCAGCTCATCGATTTCTGTGGGCAGAATCGTGCCCCCGCCCCCGGCAAAGATGCGGATCTTCATGCCCGCCTCGCGCACCAGATCAAACATGTATTTGAGATATTCGACATGCCCACCCTGGTAACTGGTGATGGCAATGCCCTGGGCGTCTTCCTGGATGGCACAGTCGACAATTTCCTTCACCGAGCGGTTGTGCCCCAGGTGGATGACTTCAGCACCGCTGCTTTGCAGGATGCGCCGCATGATGTTGATGGCCGCGTCGTGCCCGTCAAACAAAGAGGCCGCCGTGACTATGCGCACATGGTTTTCGGGACGGTACGGCTCGGTCGCGGCGCCAGCAGTGGCGGAATGGTCGGACATGGTCACCTCTCGGTCCGGCTCGTGGCGCGGACGGGCAAATCGGCTGGATGATCTGAATGATCAGGATAGACCAAATTTAACACAGGTCCCCCAGTTGGGGAAATTCTGATCCGGCTACAGGTCGGGATCCCGCTGTACTGCGGTGTCCAGGATCACGAACGTCTCGGTGGATTGGATATCGTCGAAAGCTTGCAGACGGCCGGACAGCAGTGCGTAGAGGTCCTTCATGCTGCGCGCTACGATTTTAACCAAAAGGCTGTATGTCCCTGTCGTATAGTGCAATTCGACAATTTCAGGAATGCCCAAAAGGTGGTCGCGGATCGCGGCCCCGGCACTTGCCCGCGCCAGCCGGATGCCCACCAAGGCCGATACTTCGTACCCCAAAAGGCCATAATCGATGGTCAGGCGCGCGCCCTTCACCACCCCCGCATCTTTCAATTTGGCCATCCGTTGGTGGATCGTACCGCCGGACACGCCCAATTCTCGGGCGATTTCCAGGTAGGGGCGGCGGCTGTCCTCACGCAACAGAGTGAGCATTTTGCGATCCAGGCTATCGATTTCGCATTTCATGGCTCCTCCACTCCTCACTTATGCCATTTTCGACGCATTTATTAGATACTATTAACGATTTAACACTTGTCAAGATGTTTAACTATGCGTATTGACATTTATTTTTGTATTTGTATGATTATCAGACAATAAGCAGTCGATTTTTTGGTCAGGAGACGTCATGACAACCCAAGCCTCGAAAACCCAAGCCACCCATTTGGCTATCGGCCAAATCACTCCCGTGGACCTCGCCGACCCTGCGGTCACCAAGTCCGTGGAAAACACCGTGGCGGCCCTGAGCCGGCCGCAACTGCCCGCCATTCTCACCATCCGCACCGCCATTCAACAATTTTTGGCAGCCGAACTGGTCGCCAGCGGCTTTGTTCATCCCCCCATATACATGCTCAGTGGTTGCACCGACCCCTTGAACCACCAGACCTTTCCGGCCCGGTTGAACTATTACGGCAGCGAAGTCTCGGTCACGCAGTCCTTGATCCTGCAAAAAATTCTGATGGTGATGCTTTCGCCGGTGGAACGTGTTTTCTGGGCTTCGCCCAACATCCGCATGGAAATGGGCGTGACGGCCAAAGGCTACAAATACGCAGCAGAATTCACCCAGGTGGATTTCGAAAAAAAGAACGCCACCATGGCCGAGATGATCGGCTTCATCGGCGGCCTCATCCAACGTTTGCACGATCACTTGAATCGCCACCACGCCGACTGCCTGCGGAAAGTTCGAGGCAGCCTGTTGCCAACGCTCACCAAACCGCTGGCCAGCCACGACCTTGTACAGGTCAAATCCGAACATGGGCTGGGCAGCGACGACGAAGCCGAACACTTTCTCTCTTCCCGCGCTGGCGGCCGGCCGTTCATGATCACCAACCTCAAGCGCGAGGCCTATGACTGCCTGGACCAAGCCAGCGGAAAGTTTCTCAACTACGACGTCGTCTATCCGGCCACGGGGCAGAATCCTCACCCGGTGGAATGCCTGTCCGGCGCCGAACGCACGCGGTCGTTGCCCGACCTGCAGGAACGCATGCTCGAACTGGGGTACCCCATGGAGTATTTTGCGCCATTCTTTGCCATCTGCGAGGCCCACGAGCAGGGCACGTCAGACATCACCTGTGCCGGTGGGGGCTTCGGCATAGAGCGCCTGACGTACGCCCTGCTCGGGTTGGAAGACATCCATCAGGTTTACCCCTTCCCGCGGCCGACCGAAGGCAGCATTGCCATTTGAAGGGTTGTCCGGATCGGTCACAACAGGCATATTTGGGGCTCTTTTCCACGCCACCTGTTGGGGAGCCTACACCATGCCTGACCTAACGATGCTGAAAGCCACTTGGTCTCTGCGGCTGTTTGCATTTTGGAAGATTCCGCTCATTGCTCTGATTCGGCCGCGCCTCCTGGTGGCCAACGCGGAGCAGTGCGTGGTGCGGGTACCGCTGACCTGGTTAACCAGGAATCATCTGCGGTCCATGTACTTTGGCGCCCTGAGCATTGGCGCCGATGTCTCTGGCGGCCTGATCGTCATGAATTTGATCCGTTCGCGGAAATCACGGGTGGCCTTCCTGTTCAAGGATTTTCAGGCGGATTTTCTCAAGCGAGCTGAAGGCGACGTGGTATTCACCTGCAATGACGGTCAAAAACTGGCGGCCCTGCTGGACAAGGCCGAAGCCAGCGGTGAGCGTGAAGAGGACACCGTTCGGGTAATCGCAACGGTGCCCGACAAGCTGGGCCCAGAACCCGTGGCCGAATTTCGCCTGACCATCAGCATGAAGAAGCGCAAATGAACCGTGTCAATCGGCGTTCATAACCGCCGCCATGAAGGCGTGCAGTTTTTCCTGGTCCAGATTGTCGTTGGTGCGCACACCGTTGCACACATCCACACCAAACGGCTGCACCGTAGCGATGGCCTTGCCCACGTTGGCCGCATTCAATCCCCCGGCCAGAAACACGGGTACTTGAACTTTTTGCACGATCTCGGCATCCAGAGCCCAGTCGTGAGTGCGGCCGGTGCCCCCCAGTTCACGGATCGGGCCTTCGGTATTGCCCGTATCCAAAAGCAAACCATCGACCAAGGGCGCATAGGCCACCGCCTCGTCAATGGACGCGCGGTTTTCGACGTGCACCACATGCACCAGGGTGACTCCCGTCAGCGCTTCGCGCAAATCTGCCAATACGCCCATCTCCAAAGGTTGGCACAACTGCAGCGCGGCCGGTTTCAGCAGTTTGTACTGCGCCAGCAAGTCTGGCAATTCGGTCAGGCTGGTCAACAATTCGGACCAGACGGGAAACGGGGTGGCTTTGACCAATTCGGCAATCGTTTCGGGTGATATCACCCCAGGGCCACTGGGCATGTGTGAGACAAAGCCCACTGCGGCGGCGCCATGGGCAACGGCCAAATCCAATTCGTTCCGATTTTTGATGCAACAGATCTTGGTACGTACCATCAGATTCCCACTTTAAAAACAAGGCGCCACCAATGGCGCGCAACTTCTGAATCGGGTGCCGGAAATCTCGCAAACGCGTCCGGATCAACTTTTTCCCGATTCCACTCAGCCGTGATTTCCCAGAGCAAAGGCAGGTTCGAACCCATGTCTGAATCGCCCGCGGCACCGACTCCGTCGGCTCGCGGTGTGCGGCGCAGGCTCAGCCCCACGGAGGTTCTGGCCCCTTCACCGGGAGTATGTTTGAGCATGCCCCAAGTCGCCAGGCGGCCTTGCAGGCTCCACTGAAAATTCCATCCGGCCGGACGAACCCTCACCAAGCCAGTGACAGCCTCGCCGGACCCGCCCAAAGGGTGCCCCAGCAGCGTTTGTTCATGGGTGTACCCCTCACGATAGCCCCCATTGGTATACCACATGACTTTATCATGCTGCAATTCCGCGTATTCGAAGGCCACGTCCCAACGCGGACTGACCATCTCAAACCCGACGACGGTGGCCGGAATCGAAATTTCCGGCACGAGCCCACCGGGGCCCGAGGGCAGAAAATCCGTGCCACCATAGTCCCAGAACAACCGTCCCCCGCTGGCGGGCAAGACCGGCCACGGCGCATCTCGCCAGCGGAATTCAAATTGGGCCGCAAAAATCCGATCGGTGATTGGGCCGCTTTCCAACTCCCGCCAAGTGGTGCCAATCACCGGAAAATTGATCTGCAAAAGATCCGGCCAAAGGGTCTCGTCCCGAGCGGTAACCATCACCGTGTGGGTGAAATGGGTCCGGAACCACGGCGTCACATTCCATCCCACCAGCCACTGCATGAACCAGGGCTGGGCTTGCTTGCTGTAGCTTTCCACAGCGTCCCGGTAGGCGACAGCGCGCTCAGACAGCACGCCGGCCCGAAGCAGGGTTTGGTCGGGCGCCAAATGCTCCATGATGCCCGCCCATTGGAATGAGCTGGTGCGGCGGGCGGTGAGTGCCGGGAACGGTTTTCCTTGGTAGTCCAGATTGAGGTCGCCCGTCAAGCC
>JADGEP010000630.1 GCA_016744275.1 Candidatus Krumholzibacteriia bacterium
GAGTTAGCCGGTGCTTCCTCTGATGGTACCGTCAAGCTGTACGGGTATTAACCGTACAGTTTTCTTCCCAATCTGACAGAACTTTACAATCCATAGGACCTTCTTCGTTCACGCGGCGTCGCTCCGTCAGGGTTTCCCCCATTGCGGAAGCTTCTCGACTGCTGCCTCCCGTAGGAGTCTGGGCCGTATCTCAGTCCCAGTGTGGCCGGACACCCTCTCAGGCCGGCTACCCATCGTCGCCTTGGTAGGCCATTACCCCACCAACTAGCTAATGGGAGGCGGAACCATCCTTCAACGGCAGCTCTCCGAAGAGATCGCCACCTTTCACCTAGAGACCATGCGGTCCTAAGGTCGTATGCGGTATTAGCAGTTCGTTAGAACTGTTATCCCCCATTGAAGGGCAGGTTTTCCACCCGTTACTCACCCGTTCGCCACTGTACTAGCTCTCCGAAGAGAACGTTCTCGTTCGACTTGCATGCCTAATCCACGCCGCCAGTGTTCGTTCTGAGCCAGGATCAAACTCTCCGTTGTTAAATATAACAACAGGATTTTATTCCTGTCTTTCGCAAATTATAAACAAATCATCGTGACACGAGATTTGCATTCCGTTCAAGTGCAAGCACTTGCGCTTCCTGCAGATCATCCTGTCGGGATGACTCAAAGAATTGCATTCGGGCCATCGCA
The DNA here is from genome assembly GCA_016744275.1 of Candidatus Krumholzibacteriia bacterium. Taxonomy (GTDB): domain Bacteria; phylum Krumholzibacteriota; class Krumholzibacteriia; order LZORAL124-64-63; family LZORAL124-64-63; genus JAGRNP01. The sequence continues at coordinate 685 of JADGEP010000630.1, forward strand.
CGCTATTCTGTTGTCAAAGAACTGTACCAAGCAGTCGTTGCCGCTGGTCCCCTCGTTCGGGGAGGAGCAAGATACTCAGGAGGGAAGTCATTGTCAACCAGAAAGTCGACTTTTTTTTCACCTCCGAGCCGCCCCTCATTTTGTCTCCGAAAAGACTTCCTGAGAAGCGATTACCCGGGTTAGGCGCGGTGGCCATCACTCGGGCAACGGGGCGCAAGTTAGGACGAGATCGGCCAACTGTCAAAAAGAAAAACCGATTATTTTCATTTTTTTACAAAAACAGGCCTATACCCCGATTAGGCCTTCTAAATGATGTTTAGACAAGCGTCTGACCAGGGCAACTGTGCCCTCGGGGACACAAAAACCCTGTGATCGGGCGGACACAACCAGCCTGTCCGTCGCGTTTCGGCCCGATTTTTGGGCAGATTACTCCCCCACTTCGGCATTTTCCTGGGAATTTGGTACTGGCAGGAGGTTTGCAAGGGTGTACAGGAGGGCGAAGAA
>JADGEP010000631.1 GCA_016744275.1 Candidatus Krumholzibacteriia bacterium
CCTCCGGAATTTTCACAACTTCAATACAACCAGTACTCTACGGATCTTTCAAAAAACACAATCTTCGAGGCACAACCCTTCGTATTCGAGAATCAGCCCAAAAAAAGCCCGGCTCCTTGGGGAGCCGGGCTCAAATACCACCACTATATACCTGCTAAATCGGCTTGCAGGCCTTCTTCAGCCATTCGCGGTGTTCAGCATCGAGACTCGAGGCCAATTCCAGGGTGCAGCGTTTGTGATAGTTGTTCACCCATTCCACCTGAGATTTGGTCATGATTTTTTTATTGATCAGACGGCGGTCGATGGGGCACAGCGTCACCGGATGGAAGGTGTACCACACCCGATCCTTTTTGCTGAATTTCTCATGCTTGACCACAAAGGCGAGGTGTTCGATGCGGATGCCAAATTTTCCCGCTTCATAGTGCCCCGGCTCGATGGACATCAGGTTGCCCTCCACAAATGGCGGCGCGATGATGTTCTTCAGGCTGTGCGGCCCTTCGTGCACGCCCAGGTACTGTCCCACGCCATGGCCCGTGCCATGAGCATAGTCTTCACCGATTTCCCACAGAGCCTTGCGCGCAAACATTTCGTTGCGGTAGCCAGGTGTGCCGGCGGGGAATGGAATGACGGTGCAATCGATGGTGCCCATCAGCACTCGCGTGAAGCAATCGATTTGCCGCGGCGTAGGTTTGCCCAAAGCCACCGTGCGGGTGATGTCGGTGGTGCCGTCGGGATACTGCCCGCCACTGTCGATCAGGTACAGCCCCTGCGCCTTCAAGGTGGCGTTGCTTTTTTCGCTCGGCCCGTAGTGAATGATCGCGCCATTGGCGGCATACCCGCTGATGGTATTGAAGCTCAGATCCTTGAAGCCCTCGCCCATGGCGCGGAATGCTTCAAGCTGATCGGCCGCGGAAATTTCAGTCACCTTGCCTTTGGGCACGGCCTTTTCCAGCCATTTCAGGAACCGCACCATGGCCACGCCGTCGCGGCGGTGGGCGTTGGTGATGCCCGTGATCTGCACCTTATTCTTGATGGCTTTCATGGTCGTGATCGGCGTGGCCCCATAGTGGAAAGAGCTGCCTTTGAGCTCATCGATCACCCGGCGATTCGTGGTGGCCGGATCAATCCAGATGGTCTGTTTCTTTTTGGCCAACGCCTTCAAGTCATTCCATAGGCCATCATAGGG
>JADGEP010000632.1 GCA_016744275.1 Candidatus Krumholzibacteriia bacterium
CTTCAATCTGCTGCCCAAGGGCGATCTGCCCACCGATAGAATCAAGGCTCAACCATTCAGCCGTGGTCGAAACGGCATACTGCGCCGGCAAACTGCCCGTCGAAGTGACCCTGAAGGTGTGGCTCAGGGGTTCAATGGGTCCATCGGCCACGCCCAACGATTCCAGGTCTCCAACCGCCGACACCGCAAAGCTCGCGCCCGCCGGATCGTACAGGTCGGTCGTCACCGCTCCGGTGCTCTCGGGATCCAGGTGGTCGCGCAAACGAGTCGCCGGCGCCCCGCCACCTTCCCAGGAAACCGAGAAGCGCCCATACCAATCAGCCAGATCATTGCCACAGGCCGCGTGCCCGCCGTGCAATTGCCCCACCACGCGATGTTCGGTATCAAACAGAGGTGCTCCCGACGAGCCGCCTTCGGTCGTGCCGACGTCCCAATCGCCCACCCGCAGATGGTCGCCATCCGGGTTCTGGGAAATGGAAAGGTAATAGGTTGTCGTCAACGGATCATTTTCGAAGCTGATGCTTTTTTCGTCTGAGCGCGGGTGATGAATGCTCACCGCGCCAGACGGAATATCAGTGCTGCGATTCCAGCCCGCGTACTTCACTCCAAAGCCGAGCTCAGGCGCTTCATCCAACTCCACCAAAGTGAAATCCGAAGTCACCGATGCGGCCAACAAGGTTGATCCGCTGGACGATTGCGTCAGCGTGCCGCCGCTCTGATCGCCACAAACCGGGCTCTGGTAATTCCAATAGACGACAAGGCTCGGCGCCGAATCTTCGTCCACAAAACAATGGAAAGCCGTCATGAAAAGCGGCCGCCCATCATTGGCCGCGTTGTTGACCATGAATCCGGTGCACAGGGTGCGCCCATCGCGTTGGACCAGCCCCACCGAGTCGATCTCGTTGCGCCACAGGTCGCCATCCGGGCAGACCACATCGACATTGCAACTGCCCGCTTTATCACTCGCCGGTTCGCCGAAATAGCGGTAACCGCGTCCGACTGAACCCAATTCCAATTCGATCAATTTCCGGTCGGCCGCAGCGACTGTCAATTCAACGACCACTTCGTCGGTCAAAAACACAGGCGTCCAAATTTGACCGTGACCACCACGGGACTGCCGGTCCAAACGCCTGGCCGCCTGCGGGTCGTCCGCCGGATAGACCAGCAGTTGTGCCG
>JADGEP010000633.1 GCA_016744275.1 Candidatus Krumholzibacteriia bacterium
GTGTTTTGGGTGGCGGGAACACCACACCGGTGGATCTGAATCAACCCCTCGAAAGTGCCGCGCCGGTCGAGGTGGAATTGACCGCAGAGGAAAAAGAAGCCCTCGCCAAGGCTGAGGCCGAGCGGGCAGCCCGAAAGAAAAAGAAAGAAGACTATGACTCCGATTTCTTGCGTTGAGCCGGGCCAGGCAGGACGCCATGTCTGACACATGCATATCTGCAACGCCCGGGTCCGGCCCCATCAGTTGCCCCGCCGGCTTCATCACCAATGTTCGTGAATCCAGCGGGTTGCTTCGCCTGGATTTGAAGCTGGATCAGCCCATGCCCTTTCTGCCGGGCCAGTTTGCGATGCTCAATCTCGCGGGCGAACGTCCCTTCGTCTTCAGCCGACCATTTTCCATTCTCGCGACTGAGGGTGCGACCATGTCCTTTCTCTACCGCGTGGTGGGGCGTGGCACCGCGGCCATGGCCGGCTTGAAACCTGGTCAGAGAATGACTGTCCTGGGGCCCTTGGGGAATCCCTTCCCGGATTTGAAGGCAGTGGGCGGGCGACCAGTCGTTTTGGTTGCCGGTGGCGTGGGCTTGCCGCCGCTGCACAACTGGCTGACCCGCCTGGGCCGGCCGGATGACCTGGCTTTCTTTGGCGGCCGAGATGGTGGCGACATTCCCTGGGACCTGTTGGCGGGCCGGTGGCAAGTGAGCGTTGATCGGGCCGTGGATATTCCCACCGGCCAACAAGCCTACACGGGGCTGGTCACGGAATTGGCGGCGCAGTTTCCGGCTTTGCAGGACGACCGGCCTCGCCTGGTCATGAGTTGCGGCCCTGTTCCTTTGTTGAAGGCCGTTGCGGCCTGGGCGCTGGATCGTGGTTGGTCCTGCCACGTCTCGTTGGAGGAGCACATGGGCTGTGGCTACGGCGCCTGCAAAGGGTGCGTGGTGCCGGTGCAGGATGCGGGCGCTGATGGCTGGCGCAATGCCACCTGTTGTCAGGAAGGGCCGGTCTTTGCGGCCGAAGAAATATGCTGGGATCGTTATGGAGCGGCCCCATTGCCCACCGTGGGTTGATCCGATCCGGCCGTTGGGCCGCCATCACTGAAGGAAAAATCATGTCCGTGACTCTGCCGAGTTGGTGGAAGAC
>JADGEP010000634.1 GCA_016744275.1 Candidatus Krumholzibacteriia bacterium
GTGCTCCAGATCGTGCATTCCCTGAGTGAGGAGAATTCTCCGTGGTCCGCGAAAGACCAGGGAAAAGGGGCGTTCGGAGGCCGCCGGATCAGCGCCGGAATCCAGCCGGGCCGAATCGGCCGATAGCAGTTGCAGTTCAATGTCCGGGCCCGGCGGATTCGCCCGGCGGAATGTGCTTTCAAGCAAAGGCTGCATTTGTGCCAGGGTCAGAGTCGCCAATTCATCCAGGCCAGCCTGATCTTCCTGATCTTCCTGATTCTCCGGATCATGAGGCGGCGTCATCGGCGACTCCTTCGGATGGCTGGGCCGCTACCCCGCCACCTTGATCTCGTTGTAGACCGTATCGCGCAAAACCGGACGCAAGCCCGCAGCGCGGATGAAATCCTGGATCGTATCGACCGTCATGCCCTTGCCCGCCGCACCACCAGCGGCAAAAGTCACGCGCTCGTCGACCACCGTGCCGTCCAGATCATTGGCGCCAAAACGCAGCGCCACCTGGGCGATTTCGCGACCCAGCATGACCCAGTAGGCCTTGATGTTCGGCACGTTGTCCAGCATCAGGCGCGAGATCGCGACCACTTTCAACTTCGTGAACATGTCTGGCCCCGGCAGGTGCGCAAACTTGGTCCCGGCCGGATGAAAGGCCAGCGGGATGAAGCATTGAAAGCCGCCGGTTTTGTCCTGCTGCTCGCGCAGCTTGATCAGGTGATCGATCCAGTGTTCGGGCCGTTCCACATGGCCAAAAAGCATCGTGCAATTGGATTTCAAACCCGACTCGTGCACCATGCCGGCCACTTCGAGCCAGCGCTCGGCGCTCATTTTCTTTGAGGCGATCTGGTCGTGCACTTCGGGGTGGAAAATTTCGGCGCCGCCACCGGGGCAACTGTCCATGCCGGCTTCGCGCAGGATGGAGATGGTCTCGGGCACCGATTTTTTGGCCAGCTTGGCCAGGAAATCGATTTCGACCATGGTGAAGGCTTTCAAGTGCACCGTCGGGTAGGCCTCTTTGAGAGCCTTGAGGATCTCAACATAGACATCAAATTTCCAGCGCGGATGCAGGCCACCGACGATGTGGTATTCCGTCACATCAGGCGACCAATCCTTACGCGCCAACTCGACACATTCT
>JADGEP010000635.1 GCA_016744275.1 Candidatus Krumholzibacteriia bacterium
TCCACGCCGAGGGTTATCCCGCGGCCGAGATGAAGCATGGTCCGATTGCCTTGATTGATCCGCAGATGCCGGTGGTAGTCATCGCGACCAAGGATGGCAGCTACGAAAAGATCGTCGGCAACGTGCAGGAAGTGCGCGCGCGGGATGGCAAAATCATTTCCATCGTCACCGAAGGCGACACCGCCATTGCCGAGTTGAGTGATCACGTGATCACGATTCCGGCGACGATGAATTTCTGGACGCCGCTGCTGTCGGTGATTCCGCTGCAGTTGCTGGCGTATCACATTGCGGTTTTCCGGGGTGAGGATGTGGACCAGCCTCGGAATTTGGCTAAGGCTGTGACGGTGGAATAGCTCTCCTACGCGAACGCACAAGGGACGCAGGAAATGCTGGCTATGCAGGGCCGCGACATCGTGTCGCGGCCCTGCTCGCGTTTCGGCGGCCTCCGCCATCGGTGGCTGCGGCCATCTGCACGACGCCCCTGTGCGTCCCCGTGTGAGAGCTGTTCCAGCGCCCAGGCACGTGGCAAATTGCGAGGTTTGTGCAGATTCGCCTTGGAAAAGGCGTGGACTTGGGGGGCGCGGGCGGTAGAATGGGGGAAATGGTTTTACCCACAGACTTGGAGATGTGAAATGACGAGGAAAATTGTGCAGACTGATGCGGCGCCGGCGGCCATTGGGCCATATAGCCAAGCCAATGTGGCGGGTGGGTTCTTATTCACCGCGGGGCAAATCCCGCTGGATCCGGTGACCATGGAAGTTGTGGGCACCACGGCGGCGGAGCAGACCCAGCAGGCGATGACCAATGCCGTAGCCATCCTGAAAGAGGCCGGGTATACCCTTAACGACGTGGTCAAGGCGACGGTGTTCATCATGGACATGGGCGAGTTTGGCAATATCAACGAAGTGTACCAGACCTTCTTCCAGGCCGATCCTCCAGCCCGCAGTGTGGTTCAGGTGTCGCGCCTGCCCAAAGACGTGCTGGTGGAAATCGAAATCGTTGCTTATCGTAGCTAGCCCGGACGGCGCCCCTGGTCTGGGGCTGGCCTCTTGCGGGAATGAGTGTCGTCTGGTGACGGCCGGGGACTTCAAATCCTTTTGTCGGGCGCGTTTACCGTC
>JADGEP010000636.1 GCA_016744275.1 Candidatus Krumholzibacteriia bacterium
CCACGCCGGATGCGACCTGGATCGTCAACGCCACGGTTTCTCACGCCGGTCTCGCCGCCAGCGGTCAGGCCTATGTGTACCTGGCGCCCGGCCACACCGCCGTGACCAACCCGGTGGTTGTCGTCGAAGGTTTTGACCTCGACAATACGATGGATTGGCCCGTTCTGTATGATCTGTTGAATCAACAAAATCTGCTGGAGGATCTGCGCAGTCAGGGATTTGACGCCGTCGTATTGGATTTCGACGAAGCCACCGAGCCCATCCAACGCAATGCCTATGTGTTGACTGAATTACTCGCCATGGTCAATGCCAACACGCCACCCGGTCGCACCACCGCCTTGGTGGGTGCCAGCATGGGTGGTCTGGTATCTCGCTACGCTCTGCTCTGGATGGAGCAACAGGGCGTGGACCATCAGGTGCGCACCTACCTGAGTTTCGACTCGCCCCACGGCGGCGCGAACATTCCCCTGGGCATGCAGCACTGGTTGCGGTTTTTCGAATCCGAGTCCACCGACGCGGCCTACCTGTTGTCCCGCCTGGACACACCGGCTGCCCGCCAGATGTTGCTCTATCACCAAGGCGCCACCAGTGGCAACTCGGCCGCGCCGGATGCAGCCCGCGCTGCGTGGTTGGCCGACCTCGCCAGTGTCGGCAATTGGCCCATTTCGCCCCGCCTGGCAGCCATCGCCAACGGCAGCGGCACGGCGCAGAGCCAGGGCTTTCAACCGGGCGACCAACTCATCGAGTACGTCTACCGCAGTCTATTGGTCGACATCGACGGCAACGTGTGGTCCGTGCCTGATGTCGGCACCGCCCAGACAATTTTTTATGGCAACATGAACCTCATCTGGCCCTTGCCGGATCGCGACGAAACCGTCGGCGTGAGTGGCACATTGCCCTGGGATGGTGCCCCCGGCGGCACCCGCGGTTCCATGGCCCAGATGGATGCCACGGCTGCTCCGTACGGCGACATCATCGCCTTGCACGATGACCATTGCTTCATACCCACCATCAGCGCCCTGGCCCTGACGGGCGTGCAGCCATTCCACCATGTGGCCAACGATGCCGACCTGATGACCCGCACCGCATTTGACCAGGTCTATTG
>JADGEP010000637.1 GCA_016744275.1 Candidatus Krumholzibacteriia bacterium
GTCAAAAACGCCGTCATTATCGCTGTCCATGGGGCAACCCGACGCATCCACTGTGGCGCCGACAGGAGTGTCTTCGCATTTATCCAAGCCGTCATAGACGCCGTCGTTATCGCTGTCCATGGGGCAACCCGACGCATCCACGAGGGCGCCTTCTGGGCTGCCGTCACATTTATCCAGACCATCATAGATTCCGTCACCATCACTGTCGATGGGGCAACCAGTGGCGTCGACCATGGCACCGGCAGGGGTATCGGCGCAATTGTCGTCGTTGTCGCGAACGCCATCACCATCGCTATCCTTGCTGCTCTTGCCAAAGGCGAACTGCACGCCCACGGTGGCGATCAGGTTGTGGGTGGTGCCCAGGTCATCGCCGAAGGCGGGCGTCAGGTTGGACATGACGTCGCGCAACTCCAGACGCAGAGCCCGGTAGTTGGCGTTGTCGCCGCCCAGACGAGTCTTCAAACCAAAGGCGACTTCCGCGCCGTTGAGCACTTCAGTGCTGACGGCGCCGTCGGCCTTGTAGTCGAGTTGGGCCCAGCCACCGGCCACGTAGGGCACGAAGCGGGCGTTGGGCAGCAGGTCCCAGACCAGATCCAGACCATAGTGGTCCATATCAACATCGGCGCCGCCGATGGCTTGCTGGGCGCCGGAGCGGCCGTAGGTGCCTTCGAGGGACAGGCTGCGGGTCAGGTGAAAAGCGCCGCGGGCGCCGAAGATGAAAGAGTCGTCCAGACTGACTTCATCGGCCCACAGACCGGCTCCGGCATAGGGCGTGAACGAAATGATCGGTTTGTCGTTGTCATCGGTCGCCGCCACGGCCGCAGCCGCGGTGAATACCATGATGCCTGCGATAAGCATCAAAAACTTTGCTGTCTTGGTCGCTGTCTTGGTCATACTTGCTCCATTCGTTTGTCGGGGCCCGGGTGCTGCCCGGAGTGGGCAAAGTCCAGGGTCAGAGCGAGGCGCAATCTGGTTATTGTTCCTTCAGACCCGAGTGAATAACCTAAAGTCACATTTTTGCCGAGTTTTTTTTTCACGCGGGCCCTGTTAGTATGCGGTGTG
>JADGEP010000638.1 GCA_016744275.1 Candidatus Krumholzibacteriia bacterium
GCATTGAGACGGCAACAGCCCTCTGCAAAAGTGGCGGAAATGATGCCCCACGAATCATCCTCACCGGCCCTTTTGGCCGTGAAGAAGAGGTGGTTCAGGCCCGTAAATGCGGATTTAACCACTTTCTCATCAAGCCGGTGAAGCAGTCAGCCCTCTTCGACACCATCATGGAACTTTTCGGAGCCCCCAGGGTAACCGCTAAGCCTGCCGCCACCCTGACCTCTCACAACGATCTCCGGGGCCTCTCCGTCCTACTGGTGGAAGACAATCCTGTGAATCAAATGGTCGCCTGCGAGGTCCTAAAAGGATGGGGGATCCGTATAAAAACCGCCTCCAACGGGCTTGAAGCCGTCAAGCTGGTGGAGGCCAACGCTTATGATCTGGTTCTCATGGACCTCCAGATGCCCGTTATGGATGGCCTTGAGGCCACGGCCATGATCCGGGACAACCTCGCCATGACCGACCTGCCCATCATCGCCATGACCGCCCATGCCATGCAGGGGGACAGGGAAAGGTGCCTCGCAGCCGGCATGGACGACTACGTCTCCAAACCCATTCACCGGGACCGTCTTTTTGAAGTGATCGCGCACCACGCCTTAGGTGCCCCGGCCCTAAACCCCGGGGAGGAGCCTCCACCACCGGGCGGTTGCGTTCTCGACTTTGATGACGGCATTATTCGCCTGGGCTCCCCAGAGCTCTATGACCGGGTGCTCTTCCGATTTCAATCGGAGTACCACACCTTCACCGTCCGCCTGGCCTCCCTGCTGGACACCGGAAACATGGATGCCATCCGCATGGAAACCCATGCACTGAAAGGGGTGGCGGCAAATATATCGGCAATCCCCCTGGCCAATGAGGCAGCCGCCATGGAAGAGACGGCCGCACGGGAAGACATTGAGAGCGCCAAAGAGCTCTTCCCTGAACTAAACCGAGCCCTCACCCATGTCCTCTCCGCCATCGAAACTCTGGGCAGGGTAAACCCACCCGAAGAGCCCAGGTCCCAAATTCCGAGCGGGGCCCAAGAGGAGATGGTCCAC
>JADGEP010000639.1 GCA_016744275.1 Candidatus Krumholzibacteriia bacterium
GTCTCATCCGGCCAACCCAGAGGCGAGAACGTCCACAGCCAACTGGAAAACCACGTATCCAATACGTCATTGTCCTGGGTCAGTTTGGTGCTATTGCACTTGGTGCAGGAATCCGGCGTATCCAAGGTGCAGATCTCGGCTCCGCAATCGTCGCAATACCAAACGGGAATCCGGTGCCCCCACCACAACTGACGGCTGATGCACCAATCGCGGATGTTGGTCATCCAATTGTTGTAGACTCCGACCCAGCGCTCGGGAAACAGCTTGATGTCGCCGTCGGCCACCGCTTTGACCGCCGGTTCGGCCAGATCGTCCATTTTCAGGAACCACTGCTTGCTCAGATAAGGTTCAATCACGGTGCCGCAACGGTCGTGATGCCCGACCTGATGCACGTTTTTTTCCACCTTGGCCAGCAGGCCGTCATCGTCAAGAGCCTGCACCACAGCCTTACGACAGGCAAACCGGTCCAGACCTTCGTATGGTCCCGCCTGCTCATTCATGATCGCCGATGGAGTCATGCAAATGATTTGCGGCAAGTCGTTGCGCCGGCCCACCTGAAAATCGTTGGGGTCATGGGCAGGCGTGATTTTCACGAATCCGGTGCCCTTTTCCGGATCAGCATGATGATCGCCAATGATGGGGATTTCCCGGTCCGTCAGGGGCAATTTGACCATGCGGCCAATGAGGTGCTTGCGCTCGGGGTCCTGGGGATGAACCGCCACCGCACTGTCGCCAAACATCGTCTCGGGACGGGTGGTCGCCACCGTCACGTGCCCCTCACCGTCGGCGAATGGGTACCGCAGGTGCCACATCTTCCCTTCGACCTCTTTGTATTCCACTTCATCATCGCTGATGGCGGTCAAATCATGAGGGCACCAATTGACCAGATAAACGTCGCGGTATATAAGGCCTTTGTTTTTGAGCTCTACAAAAG
>JADGEP010000063.1:0-10613 GCA_016744275.1 Candidatus Krumholzibacteriia bacterium
GTATACGAGTTGGGGTCTGGAGTCGCCTGAAGTAGCCTGTCTTTTTGAAGGACCAATCAACAGCATTGTTGTTGTGGTGCAGGCACTTTGGGTTGGGGCAGTGGGGTGGAAGCCACTTTGGGATGTTCCATTTTGTTTGTTTCATGTCGGAGAATTTGCAAGCAATCTGCCAGACACAATCTTAGAGGCACAACCAAATGATCACCCCGTGGCGTCGGAGAGATAGCGCACTTCTTCGATCAACTTGAGATCAAATTTGTCGGCAACGGCTTTTTTCATCCGGGCAGCCAAGGCCAGAACATCTGCGCTGCTGGCCTGACCCGCGTTGACAATCATGTTGGCGTGTTTCGTAAAAACATGGGCGTCGCCTTCGTGCATTTTTTGCACTCCGGCTTGTTCCAGGAAATGGCCAGCGGCCTGCCGACGTTGGCCAGGCGCAGGGGCGGGCAAATTTCGAAACCAGCTGCCGGCGCTGGGCAAATCCACGGGATGTTTGCGACGGCGATCAGCGATTTTTTCGGCCCGGCTGGCGATGGCCGTGGGCAAATCACCACGTTGCATTCGCAGCCGAGCTTCGAGCACCACATGTCCCGTTTCCCGCAAATCTGTTTCCCGGTAGCGGAATCCAAATTCTTCCGGCCCCACGGTTTCGATTTGGCCATCTGGTCGCAAGATCACCGCGTCCACCAGAAATTCGCCAATTTCGTGGCCGTAGCAGCCCGCGTTGCCGACGATGGCGCCGCCGAGGGTGCCCGGGATGCCGCTGGCGAATTCCAGGCCGGTCAAGCCCAGATCCAGGCTGCGGGCTATGAGGTGGTCAAAATCCAGGCCGGCCCCTGCGGTGAGGATGTTGTCATCCTGGAGCAGGCGGTCGCATTCTACCTTGAGAACCACGCCGTCAAAGCCTCGGTCATCCGCTAGGATGTTGCTGCCGCCTCCCAGGACGAAAAGGGGGATGTCTTGGGCCCGGGCGAGGGACTGGAACCGGCTGGCCTGCTCAGGGTTATGGGCGGGGCAAACCAGCGCGGCGGGGCCACCGACCCGCAGGGTTGTCAATTCGCGCAACCTGGCGCCGGGCTGGACCATATCCCGCTCCGCTGGGGGCAATGCTTTGAGGTACTGTTGCACATCCATCGGGAACTCTGCCTCCGGGGCCGGGTTGGGAGCCTATCGGCCAAGGATGAACCCGGCCGGGCCATTCGTCAACCCGGGTTGGCGCAGAGAGGCTCGACAGGGTACATTTTCCCCACCAGATGGACCTCTGTGGCCGGGTTGGGCAAAAAGGACGCATACCATTGACGGAAATGAATCTCCAGGGGCCGGGCTATACCGGTGGCATGACGCAGGAGAAAAAGATCATCTGGGGCGCGATAGCGGCTTCGGTGCTTCTGCATGTGCTGCTGATGGCATCGACCTGGAATCTTTCCCTGAAGCCAAAACCCGGCGAGGTGCCGCTGCGCGATACCAGCCAGGAAGTGGAACTGGTATTCGAAGAACTCCCCGCTGCGTCCGCTACAACCACTGATCAGCCCAAGACTTACGTTTCGGTACCGGAGCGGCACGCATCTGAAGAGGCGCCCGAGGAGCCGGATTATCTGGCCTTGCACCATTCGGTGGCGGCGGACAACCAGTTGGGCGATTCCCGGCAGCCGTCAGCTGACGTTGAAGGCGACTACGAGATGGTCGAGATCCGCAAGGAAGAATTGAGCGGTGCGGGCGGAGTCGAATTTTCGCAGCAACCGCTGCCCGAGCGAGAGGCGGCGACCAGCCGTCAGGAAAGTGGCGCCCAAGGCAGCGATGAAGTGACAGCCGAAGTTGATGGTGACCAGCAGAAGCCCGCTGGCGAGTGGGCCTTGCCCGAAGAGGACAGCCAGGCCACCGGGGATTCCGAAGGCGGTGGCGAAGATGAGATCACCGATGAAAGCCCTGATCTGGAAAATTGGTGGGGCGGGCGCAGCAACCCTTCGATTCTGAAACAGGGCGATGAAGGAGCCAGCGGCGACCGCGGTTTTGATTTTAATCAGCCGGCCTCCGGGTCGATGACCTCGGGTGTGGCGGTCATCAACGAATTTCAGCTCAGCACCGTGCAGTGGGACTGGGCGCCCTGGATACAGGTTTTTGGCAATGAACTGCACCGGCACTGGGTTTCACCCTATGCCTACCGGCTGGGTTTGATCAACGGCACCACGGTCATCCGGCTGGTGGTCGAGAAAGACGGACGGCCCAGCACCATGTCGATTTTGGACCAGGATGGGCACAAATCGCTTCACGACGCCTCCTTGGCGGCCTTGAAGGCTTTTGCTCCCTATCTGCCTCTGCCGGATCATTTTCCGGAAGAGAATCTTGTGATCACCCTGAGTCTGCACTATCCTGCGTTTCGACGTTGAGATGGAGTCGACCGGCAGAAGCATGCGCTTCCGCCTTTTTTTACCAGCGGAGGTTTGACTTTCCATGTGGGAAATGATTCTGGCGGGACGATACATGATGATCCCGATCACTCTCGCGTCATTGGTCGGTTTGACGTTTATCATCGAACGGATGCTGGTTTTGCGCCAGGGGCACGTGATTGTGCCCGAAATCGCCGAAGCCGTGGAAACCCTCTCAGCGAGCGAAGACCTGTCGGTGGCCTATGCCATCTGCGAGAGGAAGCCGGGGCCCTTTGCCAATGTCGTCAAAGCTGGGCTGGACCATGCTGACAATGACTGGACGATCATGCGGGATGTGCTGGAAGAGGCGGGGCGGCAGGAAGCCACCCGTTTGACCCGGCGCCTGGGAATTCTGGAAACCGTGGCCGCGGTTTCGCCGCTGCTTGGTTTGCTCGGTACGGTGCTGGGCATGATCCGGGTATTTGGCACGATTTCTTTGGCGGGATTGGGCAATCCGGAGACCCTCTCAAGCGGCATCAGCGAAGCCATGGTGACCACGGCTGCTGGACTGATCATTGGCATCCCGGCCTTGGTGGCCCACAATTGGTTGAGTGGTCGCGCCGATCGCATCATTTTTGAATTGGAATTTTATGCTTCCAAGGTTCTGGACACGTTGCGCCGCCGGAGCCTGGCGCGGGACGAATCGGGCCAGACCGCATCATGAAATTTCGTGCTGAAAAAAGAGGCCGCGGGCTGATCATCAACGTCACGACCTTGATCGATGTGATGTTCCTTTTGCTGATCTTCTTTATGGTCACGTCGACCTTTAAGAATCAGCCGGCGATCAATCTGGTTTTGCCACGCTCAGCGACGGCAACTGAGACGGTCGACACACCGAGCGTCTTGTACCTGACCAGTGAGGGTGAGATCTATTTGAACGACAGTTTGGTTGACGAGGCTCGTCTGGGCGAACTTCTTGGGCAGTTGCGGGCTTCGTCCAGTGAAGATCGTATGGTCTTGCGGGCGGACGAAAGCGCTTCCCACGGCAAGGTTGTCGAGTTGATTGACACGATAAAACAAAGCGGGTTTACCCGCGTGAGCCTGTCAGCCCGGGGGGCAACGGGACCATGAGAAAGAGGAGTTTCGCGTTGAAGGATTCTCAAATCGCGACAGATAACAAACCGCAGGGACAGCGCCGCAATGTATTTGCAGCCGCGGCCGTCGCTCTGGTTGGGACGATAGCTCTGTTGGTTGGCGGTTGCACCAGTGATCCGGCGAGTATCGTGGGGGCCGGGTTGATCAATAACCAGATCGATTCAACCCTGATCAGTTTGGATATCGTGACCATTGATGCCTTCGCTGGTCTGCGGGTTGATGACGATACCGAGCTGTTGCAGGAGTTGCCGACGCTTTATCTCGGTAGCGGCGGAGGCGTCAAAGCGTCGTTCGTGGCGAACTTCGACTTCTCGGAAATTTTCACTGAGGACCGGCCGATTGAAGATTTTACGGACGAAAAAATCAATACGGTCAAACTCAGTCTCATGAAGTATCTGCCCTATGCGGCGGTTGATACCGTCAAAACTTTTAATGACGTTGGCGAACTTATCAGCACGACCCTGGAGCCCACCGGGCAACCCCTGGACCTGTTCTACTTCGTCCATGAGTTGGATGAGCCCTTTGACAATGCGTCGGTGACCAGTTTTCCGACTGCCGTTCCCGCGCACAACCCGGCGCCGGTGAATGACGATTATATCGCCCCGTCACCGGGTCGCGAGCCTTTCCTTGTCTTGGACAAAACCACATTCCTGCGTTGGATCGCTGATGGCACCACAGTGGGCCTTCTGGTCCAGTTGGGGAACATGTCGGCCCCCGGCCTGGTCGGTTATGCCTCCGAGGAGTGGACCAAGGCGACCGAGCTGCCGAGGGTCGAGGCGTCAACCATTCCGGAACCCAATATCGTGGTCGACTTTGGTGATTCCGAGGGCGTTGTCCTCGCCGCTCACAATGATGTGACAATCTTTGAAGAGATTCCCGATGTGCCGGCGACTCAGGCGGAAGCCGGCGACGGATTTGTCCTGCGCACGGGATTGCGTTCCTATCCGGCCATCCGTTATGACCTGTCAAACCTACCGGACAATGCGCGGATCAACCGGGCTGTCATGTCGGTGGTCAACGATACCAGCCAAAGCTTCGGGCCCACTTTTTCAGTGATGGTTTCCGAGATCACCGCCGCGACCATGGACGTGGCCACGGGCCAGATGGACGTCTCAGCCCTGAGTGACAGCAATCAGGTCTTTCCCTTGACCTTCCGTTCCAACTTGGTGCCGGACGTGGACTATGTCGTGGAATTCGACGTCACCAACGGGATTCAGCGGGCGGTCAATTTGGTGAACGAGGTGCCGCGGGGGTTCCTGCTCAGCGGTGTGGAAGAGTCGGGAATTTTTCCCTTCGGCAGACGGCCGCCCGATGTGACCAAGCCGAACTATTATTTCCGGCAGATGAATTTTCTGGGTTTGAATGATCCGGACCCGGCAAACCGACCCACACTAAAGATCTGGTACAGCGTGATTGACGAACTGAATGAGGTCGGAAATTGAAAAATCTCACGACATTTCTGGGCGCGGTGGTTGTGGCCATCTCACTCTTGCTGGCGACAACAGCCGAGGCCCAGACGCCCATGGCCGGGGCCAATATCGGGCAACGCGTGAATCCGGATGATGCACGCATGGTGGCCCGGGGCGGTTGGGGGATGGCGGTGGCCGATACCACCCATCCCGGATTCAAGAACATCGCTTCGCTGACCTACTTGCGGCACGTGGTTCTGAAGTACACGGGCTATGGTGAGTTGACGAATTCTGATTCTGACGGCGCCGCGCGCAAGACCTCGGGTGTGTATTCGCCAGGTCTGCAATTCGCCTTGCCGATCATGAAAAACAAAATGGGAATGACCGCCGGATTCAGCATGACTGGCAGCACCCGTTGGGATGCCGAAGGCTCCGCGTCCTGGGTTGTTGATGGCACTGAAGTCGAGGGTGGATTCGTGACCATTCGCGAAGGCACCCGATTCAAGGTGCCACTGGGATTGGCCTACCGAGTGGCCGGCGGACTATCCCTGTCCGGTGCAGTGAATCTGGAAAGCGGTTCGATCCTTGAGAATTATTCCGAGAGCTTCGATGCGGATTCGGAAGCCAGTCTCAATCTCAAAGAATCGAAGGACCTGTTTCGAGGCACCTCGTTCACCCTGGGCATGCTCTGGAAACCCAGTGAACGCCTGAGCCTGGGCGCTTCCTGGACACCGGCCTATGACCTGGGGGTCGACCGCACCGTAAAAGGGTTTGCGGTGACAGCGCGTTTTGCGGATTCGTGGGACATGCACATGCCCGAAGAGATTCGGGCCGGTTTCCAGTACCGCTTCACAAACCGGTGGCAACTCGGGGCCGATGCCCAATACATGCCCTTCAGCAAATTCAGCGGCAACGACGACTGGTCAGTTGATATGGAAGACGAGCAGACGTTGGGTTTCGGTCTGGAACGATTGAAGGCCAACGAGCGCCGGGCGGGCATGCGCAATCTGCCGCTGCGCCTGGGAGCCAACTATCACCGCTGGGGCTATCGCGTCGGTGGCGAGCCCATCGATGAATACACCTTCAGTGTTGGCACGGGCTTCGCCTTTGGCCGCAATTTGGGCCAGATGGATGTTTCGTTCTCATATGGAATTATCGGAGACGTGGGTAAGAATGGTGCGCAGAGCGATGTGTACCGCTTGGGCGTCTCAGTCACCGGCCTTGAGGCCTGGTGGTAGACTTTATCATGAGCAAGGAGAACTAGCGATGACGCGCAATATGGTAATGGTGGCGTGGGCCCTGGTTGCGATGGCGGCCTTCTTGACCGGTTGTAAGGAAGAGATTCCTGAAACGGCGTTGGACAAATTCATCGAGCGGACGGGCGTGCTTGAAGGGGAAGCTCTTGTCGATACGCTGCAGGTTTTGGCCAGGGGTGGCGCGCCTCAGAATTCATTCGCCAACTACCTCTTGGGCAACCGTTTCTATACCATGGCCAGCGACTCGGCCCGGACCGTGGGCTGGGGCGATGAGACCGTAGACGCCTGGCTGGACAGCGCTGATGTTTATTTCAGCACGGCCGTTGCCCAGGACAGCACTTTCCTGGAGCCGATGGTCAATCTGGGCTCACTCTGGGATGACCGCGCGGAGCAGATGGGCAGCCGTCAAGAACGGGATGCGCGCTTGGCCAATGCCAAGCGCTATTACCTGATGGCCCTGGATGTCGACGAGACCGATGAAAAGGCCCGCTGCAATCTGGGCTCGCTGTACCTGCGCCAGCGCCGGGTCAAGGATGCCATGAACGAGTTCAATACCGTTTTGGAGCACAACGAATTCAGTGCCTTGGCTCACTACAATATTGCCATCATGTTTGCTGAAGAAAAAATCTACCGTGAAGCCATCGCCGAGTGGGAGTTGGCCTCGAAGTACGATCCAGACGGAGACATCGGCGAGCGTTCGCGAGACAACGTCAAGATTGTCCGGGACCTGATGAACGCTCCGGATGTCGGTGCGGTGAAGTGACCTTCCCCTTGGAAATACCTGATGTGCTGCGGCGGCAGTTGCCGCCCGGCACGGGTGTTTTGCTGGGTATCAGTGGTGGGGTTGACAGTGCCGTGACCCTGGCGTTGCTCAAGGCGCTGGAGTGCGAAGTCCAGTGTGTGACCTTCAAGAATTTCTGCTACAGCGAAGACCAAGTCGAACTGCCTGAACAATCGTGTTGCTCCCTCGAAGCCATTGATGATGCCCGGCGCCTGGCCTTCAAATTTGACGCGCCGCACTGGGTTGGCAATGTGGAAAAGCCTTTCCAGGCGCAGGTCATCGACCCTTTCGTTTCTGACTTTCTGCGGGCCGAAACTCCCAACCCCTGCTTGGCCTGTAACAGCACGGTGCGCTTCCCGGAACTGGTACGGTTGGCCGAGCGTCACGGCTGTGACTTTGCGGCCACAGGGCACTATGCGCGCATTGGCGGACAAGGCAACGAAGCCCGGCTGATGCGTGGGGTGGATCCGGGCAAAGACCAAAGCTATTTTCTGCACCGGGTTTCGAGGCAGTTGTTTCCGCGCATGGTCTTTCCTTTGGGGTGGTACGTGAAGCCCCAGGTGCGCGAGGCGGCGCGGGAGTTGGGCCTGGAAATGGCAGACAAACGGGATAGCCAGGAAATCTGCTTTGTGCCCGAGGACGACCGCGGGTTTTTATTCGCCGACCAGCCCGACGCGCCGGCGACCCAGCCGGGGAATATCGTGGACCGGCAAGGCCGCGTTCTGGGGCGACACCGCGGATTGGTTCACTACACAGTGGGGCAGCGCAAAGGTCTGGGCGTTGCGGCTTCCGAGCCGATCTACGTCTACAAGTTGGATCTTGAGCGCCAGGAACTGGTGGTCGGTAGCAAAGCGGACCTGCGCCAGGGCCATTTGTTGGCCGCCGAATTTCAAGCGGCGGTACCGGACTTCCCCGAGCAATGGGCGGACACTGGTGAGGAAGAGCCGGTGGTGGTGCGCATCAGGCATCGCCATCCCGGCGCGCGGGTGCAGGCCTGGCAGTTAACAGGACAGAGTATTCGCCTGACGATGGACGATTTCATTGACGGACCCACACCGGGGCAGGCGTGCGTCTTGTATCGCGGTGATGTGGTATTGGGCGGCGGACGGATACTGAAAGACCAGGAGCGGGATCATGAGTAGGCCTCGGTTACGTGGGTTGTTGGTGGGGTTGGGTGTGTTGATTGCGGTACCGGTGTTGG
Organism: Candidatus Krumholzibacteriia bacterium; assembly: GCA_016744275.1. Taxonomy (GTDB): domain Bacteria; phylum Krumholzibacteriota; class Krumholzibacteriia; order LZORAL124-64-63; family LZORAL124-64-63; genus JAGRNP01. The sequence continues at coordinate 8,169 of JADGEP010000063.1, forward strand.
CGATGATCGTGGGTGCCGCCCTGGTGCCCAAGGAGAAACTGGCGGTGGAAATCGCCGAACAAGTCGAGCTGGCCACAGGCGCTCAGGTGACACCCGGTGAAGCTTCGTTGAAGGTCGTTGGCGGCCTGGGTCTGAGCCTCAATGGGGGGCGATTGCAGGGCACCGGCGCGGAGTTGGCCAAGCGCACCGGAACCGGCCAGGATGTCGAGCGCTTTGATATCCAGTACAGCAAATTGAAAGTCTCATTGGCCATGCTGCCGTTGCTACGGCGCGAGGTGGAGATCAAGTCCGTGCGGCTGGCGGGGCCCGTGGCAGATATCGAACTGGCTGATGATAAAATCCGGTTGAACGATTACGATATTCTGCTGACGGATTTGACGGTGGACCTTTCCCAGGGCCCTTGGCCTACGGGTGAGGCGCCGGGGCAGAACCTGCCTGCGGACCTGCGTTTTGATGTGCGCGGTGAGGTGGCTGAGCTGGTGCAAAAAGGGATGCCGTGGCAAGAGGTGCATGCGACTGGAGAGTGGGCCAACAAACGCTTGGAAATCCACTCTTTGACGGCGCATTTGGCCGACGGCACTGTTCAGGCCAACGGTGTTCTGGACTATGCCACAGACCCATGGGGGACCTTGAGTTGGGATGCCCGGATGGAGAATCTGCCCGCCGGGCAGGTGCTGGCGCCCTACTTGCCCGATCTGGCCGAAAAATTGAGCTGCGATTTGGCCGGGAACGTGGGTGGTGCGATGAAGTTGCGCGATAAAGAGACCCGGTTGAAAACCCTGGATTTGAAAGGGGACCTGGCCTCCGGTGAAGGGGTGCTGCACGCCGAAGCGTGGCTGCGGGATGTGTCCCACTATCTGGGAAAGCGGCAGGATCTGAAAACGGTGAATTTTCGCCAATTGAATCACGATTTTGCAGTTGCTGAAGGCCGATATCTGATCAATACTCTGGAAATCGACGGCTTGGATACGGATTGGCAAGCGTCCGGGTGGCTGGGTTTCACAGGAGATCTGGGCCTGAGAGTGGGGGTGCGGCTACCGGCCGGGTTCACGCCCGACCTGGGCGGCATGTCTTTTTTGGCCGAAACGATGCGGGATGATGCGGGCCGGGTTAACCTGGGCTTGAATTTGTCGGGAAAACTGGCGGCGCCAAGCATTGGCCTGGATTTGAGTGGCCTCGGTCGCAAGCAATAGAGGCTCTGCCGAAAAAGGCAGGGTGGTCTCCTTGACAAATGCAAAACCAGATAGTACCGTGCCTTACCGCTGAGCGGTTGGCGGCCCTTTTGTTCGGGCTGGGCGTGGTCAAGGCCATGTCTCGCCGGATAGATGAAAATGTCGGAGGGCTAGTCCTAATTGGTAAGGCAGCGGTCTTGAAAACCGCCGGGTGAAAGCCCATGGGGGTTCGAGTCCCCCGCCCTCCGCCAGTCGATTTTTGGGAGAGGTGGCCGAGTGGCTGAAGGCGCACGCCTGCTAAGTGTGTGTGGGGAAACTCACCGAGGGTTCGAATCCCTCCCTCTCCGCCATAGCTTTGATTCCGGGATTGCGGTCGCGCCATTTCGGATACATTCCGGATGCCCACCGGATGCAGAACATTCGAATATGGTGCGCCCATAGCTCAACTGGATAGAGCGTCTGGCTACGAACCAGGAGGTTGGAGGTTCAAGTCCTTCTGGGCGTACCACTTTTGCAAAGCCCCGCGTAATCCGCGGGGCTTTTTTGATGCCTGGATCTTTCTCAGAGACCTTCTCTCAGAGGAAATCCGGCGCTTCACGCCACATAAGCCGAGCCAACGGCCCACATCTTGCCTTATATTCAATGCGATGGAAGCGGGGGGCTGCAATCCGGTTGCGAATCCCAACTCCGCTTGACCGGGTCTTGGCCAATTCATCGCCAAGTCGTTGCCATTGATACATATCGAAGAGTCGGGTTGCCGCCGCCGGTTTGCCGGATGGTTGGGAAGGTATTTTTGTGACTAGATACACTGCAGAGAAATCGGCCAGAATTGCCAAGCAGCGGCATTTTTGGTCTTTGGGGCAGGCAACCAAACTATTGCCGGTGCTCGTGCTCGTGGCTTCAGGCGCAATCGCTGGCGCAGCTGGCGCCACCACCGCCATCCCGCCACATATCACGTTGGCTGAAATCACGCCGGGCATGACCGGCTACGGGCTGACGGTATTTCGGGGCGCTGAGGTCGACACCTTTGGTGTGACAGTGATTGGCGTGCAGAAAAATGTGCGGGCGGCAGGCAGCCTCCTGTTGATCGAGGTCAGCGGTCACGACCTGGAGGTATCCAGCATTGCCCAGGGCATGAGCGGCAGCCCCATTTTTATTGACGGGCGTTTTGCCGGAGCCTTGGCCTTTGGTTGGGCAGGCGCCCTGCGGCCCATAGCCGGGGTAACCCCCGCAGCAGAAATTTTGGCCTTGCCAGGCAGTGTGCCCACCAGGC
>JADGEP010000063.1:10623-13262 GCA_016744275.1 Candidatus Krumholzibacteriia bacterium
CGAGATGCTGGCCTCGCCGACCACGATCCCCACCGCGGCCGCTGCTCGCAAAACCGGCGCTCCGGTGACCGCCGAAAAACTGATTCCTTTGGGCGCCGAATCTTCAGTCCTGGCCTCCAAAATCTGGGGCAGCCAGGCTGCCCTCAATGGCCCGACGCCCACGATCGCCCAAGGCGCATCCTGGCCGGATGCACCGCATATGTGGTTGGAGTTGGCTGCCAATTTGGCCGCTGATTTTCCGGAAATGGATGTGGGCCCGGACCAATGGCTTTTCCGCCCCTTGGCCTCGACGGGTTCGGGTGCGAGCACCGCGCTGACCGCGGCGCCCAAACGGTTTGTCCCCGGCGCCGCCTGCGCCGTGCCTCTGGTGGCGGGCGATGCCTCGCTCGGAGCCATCGGCACGGTGACCTGGGTGGATGGCGATCAGGTGCTGATGATGGGGCACCCGTTCATGCAACGGGGACCTGTAAATTTGCCATTGGCCACAGCCGAGGTGTTGACGATTTTTCCCAGCCGCGAGATGAGCTTCAAGATGGGAAGCGTGGGTGAGATAATCGGCACCGTGCACCACGACCTGCGGGCCGGGTTGTCCGGGCGGATGGGCCCGGCGCCAGAAATGATTCCGGTTTCGATCGCGATCAAGAGCGAAGGTTCGCCGGATCGCAATTTTCAATTCTCTGTTATTGATGACCCCCAGTTGACACCCACGCTGGTCTTCTGGGCGTTGTACAACGGCCTCTTGGTGTCTGGTGACGACGCGAGCCGGCAAACCATGCGCTACCGGATGGAGACGACCTGGAGCGGCTCAGCGGCCTTGAGTGAAGAACCTCTGGTCATTGCTGGCCTGACCGCCGGACCGGGAGGAGCGGCGGCTCTGGGAGCCGAAGTGATGACACCCCTGAGCGTACTGTTGAACAATCCGCATCAGGAAGTGCGCCTGCTGGAAGTGCAAGCGACCCTGGAACGGTCCCGGCCCGTGAAGACGGCGGCCATCGTGGGCTTGAGCAGTCCGCGGTCGTTGCTGCGAGCGGGGCAGGATGTTGTATTTCAGGCGGAGGTCCAACCGCGCCTGGGGCAGAGCGAGACCGTGAAATTTGCCGTCACTTTGCCTGCCCACATGACTGCCGGCCCCTACCGGGTGGTGGTGTCCAGTGCGGCGGATCTGTTTGCCCTGGAGTCGCAGCGGGCTGCGGGAAGATTCCAACCCGTGAATTTGAACAGCATGCTGGAGGTCTTGCGCACCGAGCGCTCTCGTGACCAATTGGTATTGGCCATTTTTGCGCCGGGCGAGGCGATGATTCTCCAGGGACAGGAAATGCCGAATTTGCCCCAAAGCATTGCCCGCACCGTGCGCGCAGGAAACATGCAAGCCCAACGCAGCCTGGCGGACTATGTTTTGCGGTCGAGCCAAAACACCCCCTGGGTGCTGACTGGCCACGCCGTGCGCAGCCTGCGTATCCAAAACGCCGACAAACCTCTGGCCGAAGAAAGTCGACCTTAAAATGAGCCGCGATTCGCATACAAAAATGACGTTGGGGACAATGCGCTGGCTGGTGCTGTTGGCTTTCATCCTGCCCCAAGCCGCCGAGGCCGCCGGCCCCATCTATTGGGATTGGCCGGCGGACCGGCCCTTCAACGAACTGGAATTGGTCGGCACGGCCATTGGTGAATCCGGGCACCTGACTACTGGCCTCTCGGCGCAGCCCATGGGCCCAGTGGGGCCTGAGATTTTTTGGGTCGCGGTGCCCGATGGCGCAGGTGGGTTCTACACCGGAACCGGCCATGGAGGAGAAGTGCACCACACCGACGCCGGTGGTAAAAGCACCTTGGTGGCGCAGCTGGAGGCAACAGAAGCTTTCAGCTTGCACGTCTTGCCTGATGGCGATCTGTTGGCCGGATGTGGGCCCGAAGGACACTTGTACCGCATTCATCCCGGCGGTGAAACCCAGCTGGTGGCCACGGTGCCCGGCGGATACATCTGGTCCATGGCCCAGGCCGAAAAATCGGACCTGGTTTGGTTGGCGACGGGCAGCCCGGCAGGTCTGTATCGCTTTGATACCGCTTCGGGCGACCTGCGCGAAGAGTTGAGTATGGCGGCTGACAATGCGTTGGACCTGACCCTCACCGCGGCGGGTGATCTGTTGCTGGCCACCCAGGGGCCGGGCCTGATCTATCGCTATGAAATCGGAGAGAATCCAGAGTTGCTTTTTGAAGCTCCTCAGGACGAAGTGCGACAATTTGTTCAAGGGCCCGAGGGCGACATTTTTGCCCTCGCCCTGCACGCTGCCGACAATGTGATGTCGGCGCTGGCGGGGCGGGCCAATACGGCTCAGCCGGCTCCCTCGCCAGCCCTGATGCCGTTGTTGAGTCCCAACGAAACGCCGGACATTGCTCCGGCTGGTCTGTACCGAATCTCAGGCACGGGGTCGGTGGCGACCTGGTGGACCGGCACCTTCGAGGTGATGACGGCGGCCTGGAGTCCTCGTTGGGGATGGCTGGCCGGCGGGCAAAAATCCGATGGCGACGGACATGCGACCCTGCACCAGTTGACGCCTCCCTATGGAGCGCATCCGGTGGCGCGATGGGAGGGTGGCGACGTGTTGGGCATTTTGGTGCCGACGACCGAGAAAAACGATTTG
>JADGEP010000640.1 GCA_016744275.1 Candidatus Krumholzibacteriia bacterium
CGATTCGCCCAGGGCGTTGTAACGCGCGCCCACGGGGAAACTCAAGTTGATGGCGCCAGCGCCTGAACCGGCCAATGCCGTACTGCCCATGCCAAAAATCAGGGCGCCCATGACGGTCGCGATGACAATCCTCTTCATTCCGAATACCTCCGGTCGTGTGAACACCGCAGAGCTGAGGGAGCCCCGCGGCGGCGGCTTTACCGCATGATGACGAGTTTACCCGTCTTTCTAATTTCTCGATCCTCAACGGTCGCCCCATTGCCCCGCAGGACATACAGGTACGTGCCGTTGGCGATTTCGTCGTTCTGGTCGTCCCGGCCATCCCATTCCAGGATTTGCGGCCCGGCTCCCAGGTCAGTGCGTCGGCTGTACAAGCGACTGCCGGCCAGCGAATAAATATCCCACTGCACCTCCATCGGGTCGCTCAGTTCGAATATCAATCGGCAGAAACCCGGTGTGGGGTTAGGAAAAAGCGTCACCGAATTGATGCCTGTGACCCCGGCGGGTACGATCTCAAAACTCAAGGTATCGCTGCCCACGTTGCCTAAAGCATCGCTGGCGTGCAACGCCGCTTTGTGACGACCATTGGCCAGATCAGCCGGCAATGGGAAAACCAAGCGTCCGTTGGTGTAGCTCTCGGCGTCGTAAACAAACTCGCGGGTGACATCGGTCATGAAGCCCGTGTCGTCCAATTCCAACAACAGGGAATTGCCCGGGCTGGTGCCCAGAATCGCAATGCCGCTGGTATCGCTCAAGGCAGCGATCAACTCATCGCCGGGCCGCACCCGGTAACGGTTGTCTTCAAAAGCCAGATTGATGTTTGGTCCCACCAGATCATTGCTGGGTCCGGTGGCGGAGCGGACTGAGGGGATCCTGGCCACAGCGACATGATCG
>JADGEP010000641.1 GCA_016744275.1 Candidatus Krumholzibacteriia bacterium
GGGCCGGCCCACATTGCCCAGAGCCCGCGCATCCAATCCCGCCACTCGCCCCAGGTGCGCTGTCAATTCGGTCGTTGTCGTTTTGCCATTGGTGCCGGTGATGGCCACCGTCCGGGCCTGGCAATAACGAGCACCCAATTCGAGTTCGCCAATAATAGGGACATCCGCGGCCAGCGGTGCCAACTGGGGATGACTGCCCGGAACGCCAGGGCTCAGGACAATCAAATCGGGCCGCAGCTTTCCGGCGGCGTCTGGCCAATTCCCGCCGGTGAGAAGGTCATCAAAAGCCTTGGGTGCCAACTGGCTGAGGCCTTCTCGTTCCCACCGGCGGTGAACCGTTTCAGTGCTGCCGTCGTCCAGGCCCACGACCCGGGCGCCGTGACGACGCAGCAGGGCGCCGGCTGCGCAACCACTGCGCGCCAAGCCGACAACCCAACACAACTTGCCTTTCACGTCCCGGCCTCTCTTCACTTCCGCCATGGCCAGCTACTGCAACTTGATGGACGACATGCCCACCAGTAAGAGCAAAATGCCCACGATCCAGAACCGCACTACGACCTGGGTTTCAGACCAACCGCTCAATTCGAAGTGGTGATGCAACGGGGCCATGCGGAACAGGCGTTGGCCCTTGGTGCGCCGGTACCAAAGCACCTGCAACATGACTGAGACCGCCTCAAGCACAAAAATGCCGCCAATGACCACCAGCAAAAATTCCTTTTTCACCAGAATCGCCACCGTGCCCAGGGCGCCACCGAGAGCCAGGCTGCCGGTATCGCCCATGAAATAAACACCCCGGCACAATTCCTTGGCACCAACATGGAATTTCTTGATGAATCTTTTCAGGATGTGGAAAATCTTATAAAAGAATATCAAACCCT
>JADGEP010000642.1:0-518 GCA_016744275.1 Candidatus Krumholzibacteriia bacterium
GCTGGGGTCGGTCTCGATGACCAGGGTCCCGCCATCGGGCATTGCGTCGCGCGCGTTGATCGCCAGGTTCATGAGCACGGTGTGCAAGGCCGAGGCGGTCCCGTGGATCTTGCGTCCGCCGAGGGACACGCGGGTCCGGAGCTCGACGTTGCGATCGAAGGTGCGGCGCAGGAGCTTGGCGACCTCGAGCACGATCTCGTCGAGATCCACGGCGACGGCCTTGGACTCGCCGGGGCGCGCGAAGGTCAGGAGTTGGCGGGTGAGCTCTGTCGCGCGTTGTCCCGCGTTGGCGATGTCGGCGAGGTCTTCGAGGGTCTGCGGGTCCTCGTTGTCGAGCTGCATGAGCTCGACGGTGCTGAGCATGCTCATCAGCAGGTTGTTGAAGTCGTGGGCGATGCCGCCGGCGAGGCGCCCGACGGCCTCGAGCTTCTGGGAGTGGCGCAGCTGGGCCTGCATGCCGACGCTCTCGCTCTCGACGCGGGCGCGCCCGGCGATTTCGTGGGCGAGGCGCTCGCGGG
>JADGEP010000642.1:528-870 GCA_016744275.1 Candidatus Krumholzibacteriia bacterium
CGTGCAGGGTCAACAGCCCGAAGTCGCCGAGGGGAAAGAGGGTGAGGGCGCCCTCGGCTGGGCACAGCCCAGAGAAGCTGGGCTCAAAGGGCGCGGAGAAGGGCCCGTCGCTGGCGCGGGTCCACAGCTCGTGGTCCGCAGACACCTCGCTCGCGCTCACGTGGGTGGGATCGGTCGCGTGCAGCAGCCCCGAGCGCAGCCACACGGCGGCGGAGCTGCAGCCCGCTCGGGTCGAGAGCGCGGCCATGAAGCGGGTACAGATCGCGCTGAGCTCGAGGGGAGCGCCATCACCGAAGGCGAGCTCATGCAGGTGCACGGGCTCGGTCGGGGTCGAACGCCCTT
>JADGEP010000643.1 GCA_016744275.1 Candidatus Krumholzibacteriia bacterium
GGTCAGCTGAAGGTACGCGCCGGGAATGAGCCCGGCGCACTCACGGGCCTGATAGATATCCACCGTCACATCGGAAAGGGAGACAGTCAGGGTGCCCCTCTTCTCCCCCATGGCATATGCGGCGTTGGCACAGAGATTCATCAACACCTGGTGCATCTGCGTGGCGTTCACCGTGGCCACGCCATCGGGGCATTGAATCGCCTCGTCAATGCGAATGGTGGATGGAATCGACGCCCTTAAAAAATGGAGGCTCTCCCGAACGATGGGGGCAAGCTTCAGGAGGTGGGTCTCCTGGTCTCCATGACGACTGAATGTGAGGATCTGGGCCACAAGGTCCCGGGCCCGGTTCGCCCCTTTCAGGATATGGCCGATACGCTCGGCAACCCGATCGTTGGCCTCAACATCAAACATCTCGATCATCTCCGCGTACCCGATAATCCCCCCGAGGATGTTGTTGAAATCGTGGGCAATGCCCCCGGCAAGGGTGCCGATGGCTTCCATCTTCTGGGCCTGCTGAAGCCGTGTTTCCAATGTTTTCTGATCGGTGAGGTCCCGCTCATTGACCACCACACCGCTCACGATGTTGTCCGTATCAAAGCTCGGGTAAAAGGTAAAATCGATGAACCTTAGCCCTCGGTTTGGGAACCGAACCCACGATTGGTGGCGATCACTCTCGCCGTTGAGGCATGTCCCGAGGTGGGGCTTGACGTGCGCTTCAAAAAGGGCCTCCCCCATCACGTCGGCCACATGCCGATGAAGAAGCTGGGACCGTTCCCTCTGGGTGGCCTTAAGGTAAGCGC
>JADGEP010000644.1 GCA_016744275.1 Candidatus Krumholzibacteriia bacterium
GCCCAAGCGGCCCAAAAGCGCGACATGGCACCGGGCAAAAGATTGCTGACCACGCTGATGGCCCCATGGCCTCCCATGCCAAAAATGTTGAAATTCAGGCCGTCGTCGCCGGAGTAAACCTTCAGGTCGCAACGGGCGATGGCTTCTTCTATCTGGGCCAGATTGCCACTGGCTTCCTTGAGCGCCACGATGTTGGGCTCGGCCGAAAGTTGAGCCGCCGTTTCCGGCAGGATATTCACCGCCGTGCGTCCGGGCACGTTGTACAAGACCAGGGGAATATCCACGTTGCGGGCCACGTGGCGGTAGTGGGCCAACAATCCCTGCTGCTGCGGTTTGTTGTAATACGGAGAGATGAGCATGGCCGCATCGGCGCCCCACTCTTTCACCTTGCGGGTCTGGTCCAGCGTCACGGAAGTGGAGTTGGAACCCGAACCGGCGACCACTGCGCACTTGCCCCGGCACTGGTCCACCGCCGCGCGCACCAGCCATTCTTTTTCCGCCAGACTGAGTGTTGCTGCTTCGCCGGTGCATCCCACCGGCACGATGCCCGCCACGCCGCCGTCGATCTGGCGTTGGATCAGGCGCTCCCAGGCCTTGCGATCCACCTGCTCACCGGCAAACGGCGTCACCAGGGCCGTGTAGATGCCGTCGGGCATTTCCCAGGTCTTGTTGCTCATGGAAAAATCTCCTCTGAATGGATTGGTTTCCATCCGGTTAGTCAATGGGAACGGATCAGTCTGCGAGCGTGATTTCGCCCGTGAAACTCGCGACCGCCGGACCGCGCAAGAGGAT
>JADGEP010000645.1 GCA_016744275.1 Candidatus Krumholzibacteriia bacterium
CACCGAAGGCTGGGTCTTAGTAGCACTGCCAAACAGTGACCCAGTTGCCCCAGTAATCGTAGACGTAAGCCCATTCGCAGTAGTAGGCGACCTCTTCGAACTGGGCGGCGGCCTCGGCTACCGGCGCCACCAATACCAGAAGTGCCGTCACCAGCGATGCCATCAGCAACGCCCCACCAGATTTTTTGCTCATGCGAACCATGGAATCCCTTTCCGTGTTGTCAGAACCAGACCACCCGGGCCCAGTCATCTTGCCATTCTATAATAATCAACCACGCGTTCCCCGTCAGCGCACAATTGCAAACTGGGTCACGCTCTGTTCAGTTTCCGCTCCAGGGGTATCGACCACCAGGCGGCACAGGTAAAGTCCCGTCACGGCCTGGTCCATATTCACTTCGACAATGAATGGATCCACAGCCCCGACGTCTTTCCATTCCGATTCACGGATAAACTCGCCCTCAAGGTTGTAGACCGAAACCCGGACCCGGGCCGCACTGCGCAACTGGCCACGAACTTTCAAAGGGCCGGATAGCAATGGGCTGGGAAAACAATAGTGGCTGCCGGGAACCAATCCGGTGCCCGCGGCTGCGGCCGGACCCGCCTGCCAGGAGCCGGTATCATAGGTCCCATTGCGCCAGATCGATCCCCCATACATGGGCCAGATGGGATCAGCCGCCGCCACATCCCGCCAGACCACCAGGGTTGACACCGCTTCGGTTATCAAATCCCCTCCGGCATCCGTGCCCACGATCCGATCAAAAGTGCCGGCTGCCACCAAGTCGGTCTCAGT
>JADGEP010000646.1 GCA_016744275.1 Candidatus Krumholzibacteriia bacterium
CTTCAATGTTGAGTGCTGTTCTGGGAGAGGATTTTTATCGCTTGTATGATGGAGTGCTGCCGAGGCTTGAATCATTGGGTCAGAAAAACCGGCGCGATCAATTGGCGCTGCGATTCGCGCCAGAAGCACAGAAACAACTTATCGCAGGTGAGACCGTGACGGGTATCAACGCCGGCGCGGTCAACAATGTCATCGCTCACTACAAGATTGCTATCGAAAAGCTGGATACCAGCATGCGCCAACTGCTTTTGGCCGAGTCCCATATGATGCGTCGCTCTGCTGATGAGCTTGCCCAGGCGGTTGATGGGACGGGCAAAATCACCGACTATGTTCGGTATGTTCGGGCCTCGCATTTGTTGATGGCAGTTAGGCAAATCAAAGGTTTTGTGCAACCGCGCTGTAAAGCAGAGAGCGATGCTCGGAAGCGATCGCGGGACCTGCGTAACGCGGTGGATGATCAGTTCTACCTCAATGAAAACGCGACATTGCAGGTGACTCCGCAGGCAATCTATGATGCCGCTGCTGCAGTGGAGGAACAGGCGATGGTGTTGAATAAAGATGAGTCACACTGCAATTAGATCATTCTATTGACGGGCTCACCCCAAATGGTCCCTGACCGGAGAGGTGGGCCCGAGACCGGGCTGGGAAGTCAGATTTGGTATCGAAGATTTCGCAATAATTTGGTTGTGCCTCGGAGATTGTGTTTGGCTAGTAGCTTGCGAATAGCCGGATATGAAACACAAAAAAAGGAATACCAAAAAGTGGCTCCCACCCCACTGCCCTAACCC
>JADGEP010000647.1 GCA_016744275.1 Candidatus Krumholzibacteriia bacterium
CTCTCCCCCTTCGGCTCACCGGTGTCCCGAAGGCGGTGGGAAGGTCGAGGCGGCCCAGGGTGACGTAACGCCTGAGGACGTTTTCACGCTCCCGGATGTTTCCCGGCCAGTCGTAGGCCATGATGGCGGACATCTCATGGGACCCGGGTTTTACGGCCCCGGGCCAGGCCCCGATAAAATGGTCGACGAGAAGGGGGATGTCCGCCCGTCGCTCCCGTAAGGGGGGAACCTTGATGGGGACCACATGGATCCTGTAGAAGAAGTCCTCGCGCATCTCCCCCCGGCGCACCCGCTCTGAGAGGTCCCGGTTCGTGGCGGAGACGATGCGCAGGTCCGGGACCTTCACCTCTTGTCCTCCCACGGGGGTGTAGCCGCCGCCTTCGATGGCCCGGAGGAGCTTGGTTTGCATGGACAGCCCGATCTCACCGATTTCGTCCAGGAAGAGGGTGCCGCCGTCGGCTTTGTCTAAAATGCCATCCCGGTCTGAGTGGGCCCCGGAAAAAGCCCCTTTGCGGTACCCGAAGAACTCGGATTCCATGAGGGTTTCCGGGATGGCTCCGCAGTGGACCGGCACAAAGTTGCCCTTTTTCCTGGGCCCGATGTCATGGATGGTGCGGGAGACAAGCTCCTTGCCGGTGCCGGTCTCGCCCTCGATCAATACAGAGGCGTCAGTCGCCGCTACTTGATCCACCTTTATCAAGACTTGGAGGATGGCGTCGCTGCGGCCGACGATGCCGCCACAATCGACCTCTGAAG
>JADGEP010000648.1 GCA_016744275.1 Candidatus Krumholzibacteriia bacterium
CAGCCAAGCTGGGCGAATTGAGTTGCACCATCGCTGTCGAAGCCGACGAAGAAGATAAGCTCTTCGGTTCGGTTTCCGCCCGCGACATTGCTGCCAATCTCGAGTCCGAGCACACCACGATCGATCACCAACAGATCGTCATCGAAGATGCGATCAAGCAGTTGGGTGTTTACTCGGTCGGCGTGAAGCTGCACTCTGAGGTTGAAGTGAAGGCCAAGGTTTGGGTCGTTAAGGCGTAGTTGGCGGGAAATCCCTCAAAGCCGGCTCAGTTTTGACGACTATTTGAGCGCGCCAGCAACCAGCGAGGCCGCTGGCCGCCGCAACCCCGGCGGATCCGGGGCCTCACGGGGCCGTTGGGCCTGCGACCTGGAGATGGATTTGATGTCCGATTCGACCACGTCAAACCGGTCGCTGGACCGGGGCATCTGTGTCATCATGGCCGGAGGCCGAGGCACGCGTTTCTGGCCATTGAGCCGAACCGACAAGCCCAAGCAGTTGCAGGCCTTGGCCAGCGGCCAAAGCCTGTTGCGTGAGACATACGAACGGGTCGCCCCCCTGGTGGGCCCGCAGAGGGTGTTGGTGATTACCAGCGGCACCCTGGCCGAAGCCACCCGCGCTGAACTTCCGGAATTGCCACCAGCCAACGTGATCACCGAGCCAGTGGGGCGCAACACCGCCCCCTGTGCCGTGCTCGGGTTGGGGGTGGCAGCGCGAATGGCGCCCGGTGCGCCGGTAGCCCTGTTG
>JADGEP010000649.1 GCA_016744275.1 Candidatus Krumholzibacteriia bacterium
GCCAGGAAGAAGCCGATGAACTGACTCTCACCGTCGATGCCAGCAGCCCTCGCCCGTTGGACACCGGCATCGTCGCCAATCCCGGGGACCAGTTCCTGGTAATAGGCCAGGGAGCAGCCCGGGTAGTCGGCAACCGACCTGTGACCGACGGTTGGTTTGACGCTTCCGGTTTGGGCTTTCTCCAACGGTCAGGCCAAATTTTTTCCAAAACTCCATATGGAGGCCTGCTGGCCACCTTCTCCAGTAGTCTGCCTTCAGGGTTCTCCATTGGAGATGCGGCTGCCTGGAGTACCCAGCCAGCGGATGAAGGCGACGAGTTGAGGTTGGGATTGAACATGAGCGACAGTGACCAGGCCTCTCTGCAAGGCTCGATCGTTGTGCACATTCTGCGGATAAGTTCCGGAGCGTTGTCCGGGGTGAATGAAGGCGGCGTGCCTGGAGCTGACGCCATCGTATCGGTGGGAAATTACCCCAATCCCTTCAACCCCATGACCACCGTGCGATTCGAACTGACCCAACCCAAGGAAGTACGGGTGTCGATTGTGAACCTGGCCGGCGAGCTCGTGCAAACCTTGTCCAACCGGATGTATCCTACCGGAACGCATCAACTGAACTGGGATGGTCGTGATGCCCGTGGAAGAGGCCAGTCATCTGGGACATACTTCCTGCGCCTTGAGACTAACGAGGCCGTGAAAACCCACAAACTGACTCTCGTGCAATAAATGATCACCAACGGCAC
>JADGEP010000064.1:0-8942 GCA_016744275.1 Candidatus Krumholzibacteriia bacterium
GCAAAAGACGATCATACAACAAGAGGAGGAACCTCTGATGTCAGACGAAAAAAAAGTAAAGGCACCAAAGCTTGCAGACCCGCTTAATGCCTCTATTGATCCAGCAACTCAGCAGATGATAAAAAGAGCCCAGGATCTCGGCGTCGAGACCGAGCTCAACATCATCAAGACACGCGGCGACAAGATCGACAACGTGCCTTTCTCCAAGCTTGAGGGGAAGAACTTCTTCACCAAAGAGCTGGAAGACGCCCAACTCGACGGCCGCGTCGACATGGCCGTGCATTCGTTGAAAGATTTGGCCACCGACATGGTGCCGGGACTGACCCTGTGCGCCATGGTGGGCCGCGAAGATCCGCGGGAAATCCTGCTGGCCCGGCCCGAAGCCGTGGACCAGGCCAAGCTCAAGGCCGGCGACATCATTCCCCTGAAAGACGGCGCCAAGATCGGCACCAGCGCCGCCCGCCGCCAAGGTCAGGTGCGGGTCATCCGGCCGGATATGGAAATTGCGGATCTGCGTGGCAACGTGCCCACGCGGGTTAATCGCCTGCGCGAGGGCCTTTACGACGGCATTCTGCTGGCCCGTGCCGGCGTGCTGCGCCTCGAATTGGACCTGAGCGATTTGTTCGCCAAGCCTCTGGAAGTGGCCGACTTCGTGCCGGCTCCGGCCCAGGGCATGTTGGGCATCCAGTGCCGCGACGGCGACCAATGGCAAGCCAGCCTGGCCCAGATGGACTGTGGCGAACAAGGCACGGCCGTGGCCGCCGAACGCCACCTGTTGAACCAATTGGACGGCGGTTGCCACATGCCCTTTGGCGTGAACATCGCCGGGGCGGGTACGGACTGGAAACTGGAGGCATTCCTGGGCGATGACGACATCACCCGCGAGCCTTTGCGCTTCACCCTTGAGGGTGCCAATCCTGCCAAACTGGGCGCCGAAGCCTGGGACCGGATTGTGGCCTACCAGAAGGGTTGAGTCGGGCATGAGCAGCGAGACGCGCATCATCCTGACCAGGGAAAAAAGCCGCAATCAGATTTGGGCGGACCGGCTGCAAGAGGCCGATCTGCCCTTTTCGCTGTTGCCCCTGGTGCGGTACGAATCGCTGTCATTGCCTGCCTTGCCTGATTTTGCCACCTTTGGCTGGATCATGTTCACTTCGCCCCAAGGGGTGCGGGCCTTCGCAGACCTGCAGCCTGAGTTGGGGCCCGCCAAGTGCGCGGCCCTGGGCCACGGCACCGCCAAGGCCCTGCAGAATGCGGGCTGGAACGTCGATTTTAACGCCGGAGCCCTCGATGGGGTCGAATTGGCGGCCCGCTTTCTGGCGGTTTCCGGCGAGGCCTGCGCCGTGCTGCTGCCGGGCCCCAAAAGGCGATTGAGCGAACCGCGGGCGGCCCTCGAAGCCGCCGGTTATACTGTGCAGGAGTTGCCGTTATACGAGACTCTGCCGGTTCAGGCCGCCGCCGTCGCCACAGCCGAATTGCGCCCTGGTGACGTGCTTTTTTTCTGCAGTCCTTCGGCAGTGCGGGCTTTTGCCGCCGCCAGGGACGACAAACCGCGGTGCGTGGCCATTGGCCGCACCACCGCTGAAGCCTGCCGGAACGCCGGGTTCATCCCCGACGTCGCTGGCACTCCCGATTTGGAAGCCATGGTCCGGGCCGCAGGGATATCCGGCCTGCCTGAACCGACAACTCAACCTGTGAAACCGGAGATGGAATCATGAATTTGCATGAACGCCCCCGCCGCATGCGCGCCACGCCCGTCCTGCGTGAAATGATCGCCGAGACCAACGTCGAGGCCCGCCATTTGGTCACCCCCCATTTTGTCGTGGGCGGCAGCGGGGTTGAACACGAGATCGGCAGCATGCCCGGCGTGAACCATGTTTCGGTCGACAAACTGGTTGAGGAAGTGGGCCGCGATCTGGAGTTGGGCCTCAAATCTCACCTGCTGTTTGGCGTGCCCGAGAATGACGAAAAAGACGCCCGCGGCAATGCGGCCCTGGAAGAAAAAGGCGCCGTGCCCGAAGCCCTGCGCCAGCTCAAAAAACAATTCGGCGACGACATCATCACCATCACCGATGTCTGCCTCTGCGCCTACACTGACCACGGTCATTGCGGCTTCCTGGAAAACGGAACCGTCATCAATGACCCGAGCGTGGAGCAGTTGGCCCGCATGGCCCTGGTGCACGCCGAAGCCGGCTGCGACATCGTCAGCCCCAGCGACATGATGGACGGCCGCGTGGGCGCCATCCGCACCAAACTGGACGAAAACGGTTTCACCAATACGAGTATTTTGGCCTACAGCGCCAAGTACGCCAGTGCCTACTACGGCCCTTTCCGGGATGCCTGCGACAGCGCGCCTCAGGGCGACCGCAAGTCCTACCAGATGGACCCGCGCAACAGCCGTGAAGCCGTGCTGGAAACCATTCTGGACATCGCCGAAGGTGCCGACATGGTCATGGTCAAGCCGGCCCTCGCCTACCTCGACATCATCGTCAAGGTGCGCGAACAGGCGCTGTGCCCCGTGGTCTGCTACAACGTTTCGGGCGAATATTCGCTGGTGAAAAATGCCGCGGCGGCCGGCCTGGTTGACGAAGCGGCCATCGTGCGCGAGAACCTGCTGGCGATGCGCCGGGCAGGAAGCGACTTGATCATCACTTACCACGGGCGCGACGCGCTGCAGAAGGGTTGGATCTAGCCATGAGCAACGCAAGCTGGTGGGAACGTGCGGTGAAGGTGTTGCCCGGTGGTGTGAATTCGCCGGTGAGAGCCTTCAAATCGGTGCCTGGCGATCCCTTGTTTTTCAAGCGGGCCAATGGCTGCCGTTTTGTGGATGAAGACGGCAAAGAATACATCGACTGGTGCCTCAGCTGGGGCCCGATGATCCTGGGCCACGCCGATGCCGACGTGCAGGAAGCGGCCATCGAGGCCATGGGCGAAGGCGCCAGCTTTGGCGCGCCCAGCCGTCGCGAAGTGATGCTGGCCGAGGCCTTCCTGGCCCGCATGCCCCACTTCGAACAAGTGCGCTTTGTGAGTTCCGGCACCGAGGCGGTCATGAGTGCGCTGCGGTTGGCCCGCGGTGTCACCGGACGCGATGTCATCGTCAAGTTCGTTGGCTGTTACCACGGCCACACCGACAGCATGCTGGTCGAGGCCGGCAGCGGCCTGGCCACTTTTGGCACTCCCAGCAGTGGTGGCGTGCCCGCCGGATTCACCGACAGCACCGCCGTACTGCCCCTCGATGACGTGCCCGCCCTGGAAGCCTTCTTTGCCGAGCACGGCGACAAGGTGGCCGCCGTCATCGTGGAGCCTTTCCCGGCCAACGCCGGCTTGCTCGTCCAGACTCCTGAATTCATCCAGGCTTGCCGTGACCTGACCACCAAACACGGGGCCCTGTTGATCTTTGACGAAGTGATCACCGGCTTCCGCGTGGGCCGCTCCGGCGCCGCGCCAGTGTTGGGCGTCATGCCGGACATGGGCACCTACGGCAAAATCATGGGCGGCGGTTTCCCGGTGGGCGCCTATGCGGCCAGCCAGGAAATCATGGACCAGATCAGCCCCAATGGCCCGGTCTACCAGGCCGGCACTCTGAGCGGCAATCCCGTGGCCATGGCCGCGGGCCTGGCCACCTTGAACAAGACCGGCGCGCCTGGATTCTACGAAGACCTCGAACGCAAAGGCGCCAAACTGCAGGCCGGCCTGGAAAAAGCGGCGTCCGACAATGGCATCACCGCCACGGTGGTGCGGCAAGGCTCTTTGATCTGGACCGTATTCCAGGATGAAGCCCCGCGCAGCTTTGAAGCCATCGACGGTTCGAAGATGGAAATCTATGGCCGCTTGCACCGCGGCCTGATCGAACGAGGCGTGTACCTGGCCCCTTCGGGCTGGGAAGTGGGCTTTGTGAGCGCCGCCCACACCGACGACGACATCGACACCACTGTGGCCGCCGTGGCCGATACTTTCAAATCCTGGAGCTGAGCGAAATGCCCAACGTCAAAGACAGCATCTTTCTGAAGAACCTGCGCGGCGAACCCACAGACCGCACTCCTATCTGGATCATGCGCCAAGCGGGGCGTTACCTGCCCGAGTACATGGCCGTGCGCGAGAAACTCAGTTTCAACGAATTGTGCCGCACTCCCGAGGCTGCCTGTGAAGTGACGCTGCAACCTATCCGGCGGTTCGGTTTTGATGCGGCCATCATGTTCAGTGATATCCTGACGCCGCTCGAGCCCATGGGCGCGCCCTTTGATTTCAGCAAAGGCGGCCCCAAGCTGGAGCGGCCGATACGCAGCGAAAAAGACATCCGGGCTCTGCACACTTATGACGCTGAAGAGGGCACCAACTTTGTGGCGGCGGCCATCAAATTGATGAAGGCCGAATTGGGCGACAAAACACCATTGATCGGTTTTGCCGGTTCGCCTTTCACCTTGGCCTCGTACCTGATCGAAGGCGGCGGCTCCAAGGACTACATCAATTTGAAGACCATGCTGTACACCCGTCCGGAATTGCTGCAGGAATTGCTCGACAAATTGGGCGACCAGACTCTGGCTTACCTGAAGATGCAGGTCGCCGCGGGCGTCGATGCGGTTCAGGTCTTTGATACCTGGGGCGGCATTCTGCATCCGGCCGATTACGTGAAGCACGTATTGCCCGTGGTGCGCAAGATCATGGACGGCTTGAAGGATACGGGCGTGCCCCGCATTTATTTCCTGAAGGGCAGCGCGCCCTACAACCACCTGATCAAGGACCTGGATGTCGAAGCCTTTGGTGTCGACTGGACCCAGGATCTGACCATGGCCATCGACCAGATGGGTGGCAAGGCGGTGCAGGGCAACCTGGATCCGCTGTGCCTCTTTGGCAGCGAAGAAGAAATCCGGCGCCGGGCGCTGGAAGTTTGTGAGAAGGGCGCGAAGGCCTCGGGCCACGTGTTCAACCTGGGTCACGGCATTCTGCCGAAAGCCCCCATTTCTGCGGTCGAGACCCTGGTGGAAACCGTCCAGGGATTCCGCCGCAGCTAAGCAAGAAAAAGGAAGACACCGATGTCTTTACATATACCCGCCGAGTTCGTCGAGAAGTACAACAAACCGGGGCCGCGGTACACCAGTTACCCCACGGTACCGGTCTGGGAACCGGGCTTTGACGAGAACGGCTATCGCGCGGCGCTGACGGAACTGGCCAGCCGGCCGGATGACGAACTGGCCCTGTACCTGCACCTGCCCTTCTGCGCCAAGGCCTGCCACTATTGTGGCTGCAATATGATCGTGGATCACGGCAAGGACGCGGTCGATCTGTACCTCGATCGGGTGGAAAAAGAACTGGGTATGGTGACGGACATCATCGGGACCGGCCGCAAGGCCGTGCAGTTCCACTGGGGCGGCGGCACGCCCAACTTCCTGAACGAGAAGCAGACCGAGCGGGCGCTGAAGATGTTCCGCGATGCGTACGATTTCCAGCCCGGCGCCGAAGTCTCCTTGGAAATCGATCCGCGCATCGCCACGGCCGAACAGGCCGCGTTCTTCAAGAGCGTGGGCTTCAATCGCATCAGCATGGGCCTGCAGGATTTTGACCTCGCGGTGCAAAAGGCCATCGGCCGCAACCAGGGTCGCGAGCGCACCCTGGATGTGTACCAGGGCTGCCGCGACGCGGGCTTCGAAGGCGTGAACATCGATCTGGTGTATGGCCTGCCCGGCCAGACCAGCGAAACGTTCCAGAAGACCCTCAAGGAAATCATCCAGCTGCAGCCCGACCGCGTGGCTTGCTTCAGCTACGCCCATGTGCCGTGGGTGCGTCCCAATCAGGAAAAAGTCGACACCACGATCATGCTCGAGGGCTACGATAAATTCCAGCTCTTCATGCTCACAGTCGACCTCTTTCAGGACGCGGACTACACCTGGATCGGCATCGATCATTTTGCCAAAAAAGACGATGAACTTTCGGTGGCCCTGGGCAACAAGGCGCTGCACCGAAACTTCATGGGCTACGCCACCAAGCCCGCGCCCCACATGCTGGCCTTCGGCATGAGCGGCATCGGTGATGTGTGCGATCGTTTTGTCCAGAACGCGGCCGAGATGTCGCCCTGGGAAGAAGCCATCGACGCGGGAAAACTGCCCATCGTCAAGGGTCATAAGCTGACCGACGATGACAAACTGCGCCGCCACACGATCCTGAACCTGATGTGCAACCTGGAACTGCCCTGGTCTTTGACCGAGGAACGCTGGGGCGCTTCGGTGAAGGAACTGATGCCCGAGATGCTCAAGGCGCTGCCCGAATTGGTTGACGACGGCCTGTGCGAGATGGACAACACCGGATTGCGCATCACCGCCAAGGGCCGCTACTTCGTGCGCAACGTGGCGATGACCATGGACGCGTATCTGGGCAAGGGCAAAGGCAAACCGATCTTCTCGAAAACCGTGTAGCAGGAATTGCCCATGAAACGCTCGCCCAACAAGTACTCCCGCCACCGGTTGGATCCGGCCCGCACCACGGGCCTGATCCTCTGTGGCATGGGTGGACCTGATGGCCCCGAGGCTGTGGAGCCGTTTCTATGCAACCTGTTTGCCGACCCGGAGATTTTCCCCCTGCCGCGCCTGATCGCGGGCTTTGTGGGGCGCCGGATCGCCAAAAAGCGCGCGCCCAACGTGCGCGCCAACTATGCGGCCATCAGCAAGGATTCGGTCACTCCTCAATTGGAAATCACCCGACGCCAGGCCAAGGTTCTGGCCGAGTCGTTGTCAACGGCAGGGCGCCCCACTCTGCCGGCCATCGGCATGCGCTATTGGCACCCGTTTCCCGACCAAACGGCAACCGAATTGGTGGCCGCCGGCGCCGAACAATTTCTCGTTGTGCCCACTTACCCCCAGTTCAGCTGGGCCACCAACGGCAGCACGCTGGACTTTGTTCTCGAAGGTTTGCAACGAATAGCCCCCGAGGCTGAAGTGCATGTGATGCCGGACTGGCACCTGCTGCCCGGCTATATCGAGACGCTGGCCCGACCGGTGATTCGCAACCTGAGCGACTGGGCTCGTGATGAGAAAAATCCGGGGCAAACAGGGCTGCTATATGTGGCCCACTCCATGCCCGAAAAATTCATCAAGAAGGGCGATCCATATCTGGATCGCACCCTCGAGACGCTCGCGGCGGTGCACGAATTCGTGACCAAGGCGATGCGCGAGGCCGGCCACGGTGCCTGGCTGGACGCGTTGATGGTCGGCGGCAATGAGCCCAAGTTGACTTTCCAGAGCAAAGTTGGACCCATCAAATGGCTGGGCCCCGAGATCGCCGAAGAGACGCCTCGCCTGGCGGCTGAAGGCTTGCGCTCGGTTTTTGTGCAACCGATCAGCTTCACCTGCGAGCACATCGAAACGATGCTCGAATTGGGCATCGAGTTGAAAGAGATCGCCGACAAGGCGGGCATTGAAGATTTCAAACGGGGCCCGGCCCTGAATATGAATCGCATCTGGCTGGACAGCCTCGCTGACCTGCTGCAAGAGCAAGCCTACACCCCGGAGGTCGGACGCTTTGTCGCCGATGCCTGAACAAAAACATGTCGCCGTTGTGGGTGGAGGCGTGGCTGGCCTGGCCACTGCCGTCAACCTGCGCGATCAGGCCAAAAGCCGGGGCGTGGACTTGCAGGTGACGGTCTTCGACAAAGGCCAGGACGCGGGCGGCAATCTGCAAACCCTGCGCCAAGAGGGTTGGCAACTCGAGTGGGGCCCCAATGGTTTCCTCGACAATGAACCGGCGACCTTGCGCATGGTGGAACGGCTGGGACTGACCGAAGCATTGCTGCCCAGCAGCGACGCCACTCGCCGCCGGTTTTTGCTGGTCGACGGGCGGGTGCAGGAAATTCCGACATCGCCCAAGGCATTTTTGACGTCCAAGATGATGTCCTTCAAGGGCAAGATGCGGATGGCCGGCGAACTGTTGACGCCGCCGCGCAAAGACCTTGGCCGTGCGGCCGAAGATGTCTCCACGGACGAAACGATTGCTGATTTCGGACGCCGCCGGTTGGGCAACGAGTTTACGCAAATCATGCTCGACCCCATGGTCAAAGGCATTTTTGGTGGCGACGCCGAGCGCCTGAGCCTGGCGGCGGCCTTCCCGCGCATGGTCGAGTTGGAAAAGGACCACGGCGGCCTGTTCAAAGCCATGATCAAGCTGGCCCGCGAACGCAAAAAGAAGAAGAAGGGCATGACCGATGCCGGACCCAGTGGAACATTGCATTCGTTCCAGGGCGGCATGGGACAATTGATCGGTTCGCTGGTCAAAACCCTGACCGACGATGATCAGGCGACGCTCATCACCGCGGCCGACGTCGAAGCCATCAACTGCCACGACGATTCGTGGCACGTGAGCGCATCGGGTAGAGACTACGGCCCCTTTGACGCGGTTGTTGAGGCGGCACCGGCCCATGCGGCGGCGGGCCACCTGGCAGGATTAGACCAGCGCCTGGGTGACCTTCTGGGCGAGATTCCCTTTGCCCCCATGGCTGTCATCGCCCTGGGCTTTCGGCGCGAAGCGGTGGGCCACGACCTCGATGGGTTTGGCATGTTGGTGCCCACCCAGGAACGGCGCGAACTGTTGGGCGCCCTGTGGACCAGCAGCATTTTCCCCGGACGTGCCCCCGAAGGCCACGTGCTGCTGCGTTGTATGGCCGGTGGCGCGAGCAACCCCGAGTTGATGAAGTTGGACGACGAGGCGATGACCAACTTGATCCTCAGCGAGTTGCGTTCACTTTTGCAGTTGAAAGGCGCGCCGGCGATGGTCAAGATCATCCGGCATGAGCGCGCCATTGCCCAATACACGCCGGGGCACCTGGCGCGACTGAAGCAATTGGAAGAGATTTGCAGCGATCACGCCGGCCTGTACCTGACCGGCAGTTCCTATCGTGGCGTCGCGGTGAACTATTGCCTCAAAGAGGCTGAACTTGCGGCCACCAACGTGCTCGA
>JADGEP010000064.1:8952-13252 GCA_016744275.1 Candidatus Krumholzibacteriia bacterium
CAACCTGAATCCGTCGGCGGTCGCCGACACCGAGGTCAACTGATGGCGATGCTCCATTCGTTGTTCACCGTATTGCTGCCCCTGGTCTATCTGTTGGTTTGGGGCTGCTACATGTGGCTATTCCTCACCGATCACCCCTTGGCGCGCCGCCTGGTCACGCGCCTGGCCCTGGCGGCCGTTTTTCTGGACATGGCCGCCACCGTGCACTTGAGCTTCGAGTTGCACCGGTTGCCCATGGGCGGCCCTTTTGAATTTTTGGGCCTGCTGGCCCTGGCGATGATGGCCACCTATTTGGTGATCGAGCGGCGCCTGAAAGCCAAAAACACCGGCTTTCTGATCACCGGCATGGCCTTCCTGCTCAAGTTTTTGTCCAGCGCCCTGGTCACGCCGGTGCGTGAGGCCAGCCCCTATCTTTCGGACCCCGGATTTGCGGGCCACGCGGTTTTCATCCTGCTGGCCTACACGGCCATGAGCCTCAGCTTTCTGTACGCGATCCTCTACCTGATTCTGGCCCGGCAACTCATGCGGCGCCAATTTGGCCTGCTGTTTCGGCGCCTGCCGCCCCTGGATGTGCTAGAACGCATGAGTGTTGGCGCCGTCGAGTTGGGCCTGCCGTTGCTGCTGATTGGTCTCTGCCTGGGCCATCTCTGGATGTACGACCTGGCTGACCGCGTTTCACCGGAAATGGCCGCCCTGCTGACACCTTTTGATCCCAAGATCATGGCCACCTGGGTGATCTTCTTAGCCTATCTCGGCGGAGTTTCCGGCTATCGCTTTCTGGGCTGGCGTGGACACCGGATGAATACCATGGCGGTGGTGGGCTACCTGGCAGTGGTGGCGGCCATGGGACTGATCCAACATTTCTTCCCCAGTTTCCACAAATTTCAGGTTCCCGAACAACAAGCCGAAACAGGGCTGATGCTGCAGGAACAGGACGCCCCCAACATCATTGTGCGATCCGGAGGTGACGTGTGACCCACGTGACCACCCTGCACGTGCGCAGCATCAATCACCACTTTGCACCGACCGAGGTGCGTGAGCGGGCCCATATCGAAGACGAAAAGGCCATCGCTTTGCTGGACGCCCTCTGTGGTGGCCAGAATGGGGCCACGGGTTGCCTTTCCGTTATTCCTGTCTCGACTTGCAACCGCACCGAAATCTATCTCGAAATCGTCGAAGGCCATGATGCCGACACCGTGTTGCGCTCCGGCTTGGCTGCCGTGGGCCTGGACACCGAATTGTTTCTCGGAGAACACTCCCAGAAGTTGGACGGCCGGCCCGCCATCGAGCACCTGTTCAAGGTTTCGTCCGGCCTGGAAAGCATGATGCTGGGCGAGCCCCAGATTGCCGGACAGCTGAAAGACGCCTACCGCCTGGCCCGTGGCCATCACGAACCGGGGCCAGGACTGTTGCGCGCCTTCCAGGGCGCCTTCCGCGCCGGCAAGCGCGTGCGCACCGAGACCCGCATTTCCACGGGCGCAGTCAGCGTGGCCTTTGCGGCGGTGGAATTGGCCCGCAAGTTCTTCGATCACCTGGGCGACCAAAAGGCCGTTTTGGTTGGCGCTGGCGAAACCGGTGGCCTGGCCGCGCGGCACTTCCTGCAGCACAACATCGGCGAACTGACGGTGGTCAACCGCAGCTTTGAAAATGCTCAAAAGTTGGCCGAAACCCTGACCGCCGAAAAGCGCGCCGGCATGGGCAGCAGCGCCCGTCAGGGCGGCGCCAATCTGAACCCTGAGTCCAATGACGACAGCTCTGGCCAGATCAACGCCCGCCCCTGGGAGGAACTGACCGACGCCCTCGCCCACGCTGATGTGATCCTCAGCACGACCGGCGCCACCGACCCAGTGATCCTGCCCGAGATGGCTGAAAAAGCCGTTTGCCACCGCAAGGGCAAGCCGCTGTTCATGCTGGACATCGCCGTGCCCCGCGACATCCACCCGGATGTGGCCAAGGTCAACGGCGTATTTGTTTTTGGCCTCGATGACCTGGACGAAATCATCCAGGGCAATCTCTCCGGACGGCAAAACCAGGTTCCCCACGCCATGCGCATCATCGCCGAAGAGTTGGTGGAGTTTCAGCAATGGCTGGACGATGTGGACCTGCGCCCCACCGTGGCCGAATTCCGCAGCTACCTGGAAGAGTTGAAGGACAAACAGGTCGGCTTCGTGCGCAAAAAACAGAGCGACGAAGTGGCCGCCGCGGTGGACAAGAGTTTGCAACAGTTTATCAAGAAGGTGCTGGGGCGTTCGGTGTCGACGTTGAAGAATGCGCAGAGTCGGGAAGAGCGGGAGCGGGATTTGGAGACTTTGCATCGGATATTTGGGGTGGATGAGAAGGACTAGTGGGCGGCGGAATTGGGTGATGAGGTTCGCCGTTTCCCGCTTGCAACTCAGAATTTTTCGAGTTCGTCATCTTGGCTCCGCAGAGTGCATAGTATTGGAATGCTCCAGAGAGTCCACGAACTTTAAGCTTGAGCGGGCCAGACGTTGCTGGCGGGATACCTGCTTTTATTTCCATTCCAATTGGCTGTATTATCACCATTTCAGATCAAGCTCAAATTCACGGTCATTGTTTATTATCATGGAGATGTTGAATGCATCCATACTTTTTTTGTCATCAGGTCGCTTCGGAAATCTTTCCATCTCAGCTTTCACAGAGCCCACAGCAAAACTTGCAATCCGACTAAACATTTTCTCCGCATCTATACCGGAAATCAGGCAAGCATGATATTTCATAGCCATACCACAGATTACTTCCCTAAAATCCCCCGTAGAGTTATCACCGGCAATCGCATAATACGCGAGCGAGGCTTCGATACGAGTTTCGCAGGAAAGAGGCTCACCAATCGAACAAGTTAGTCGGTGCGGGTTGGGGTATTCCCACTCGACACCAAAATCCCATGATGATCGCACTTCATTCCTAAAACTCGGCGAACCATCCAAAAAAAGCCTAACAAGTCTAAAGTAGGCATCGCCACGATCCTCAAGTTCCAGAATCGGAGCTATGGATTCCATCTTGAACTCGTCCTCCAATTGGACCTCCCCCGGTTTTTAGACATTCAAAAACAGTTCTTAGCGTGCCCTCGAACGGTGTAGAGTCACAAAACAATGCTGTTGTAGGAACGCTCCACATACTGGATTTCCTAGGTAACGGCCAATACATTTGCCGAGACAGCCCCCCTTTTCCCGGACAACCCGCTATTCTAGATTTTCCGGAGGACGCATCAATCATTGGCGGTCAAAAAAAGCCAAATAAGAGACACGCCCCCCACACCTCAACATTCCTATTCGCCGGCCCAACTCCTTAACCTCACTCCCCCTCAGCCGCCTCTTCCCGAGACTTCGCCACCCGCTTCCTCGTGCGCTCCATGGTTTCCTCAAGATCCTCGCGGGCAGTCTTGTCCTCTGTCAAAGCCAACGCATCAGCCCAAATTTCTTCCGCCGCCTCGTCATCGCCCATTTCAAGCCGGATGATTCCCAGATAGTAGGCCGGACGGGCCACATCAGGAAAAGCATCACGAGTGAGGCGAGCCAGCTTCTCGGCCCGCGGCAAATCTTCCCGCTTCTTGCGCAGGTAGTTGGCGCAGATCATCAGGTCGTAAGGACGTTCGGTGCGCTTGGTGAGCTCGGCGCTGAGGTCAGGCAGAGCAGCTTCGATCTCATCGAGGCTCATGGCAGCCAGGCGGTCGGCGATCACTTCCGGTTTGAGGCCCTTCTCGAGGGTTTCGTCAAAGGTGTCCATGCTGCTGACGTCCTCGTTGCCTCGGGCCAAACAGCTGCTGGTATTGATCACCGAACGGACACCAGGCAAATGGTCAGAGATAAATCCGTGCAGTGACTTTTTGCGGTCGTTCACCACGCCATGATAAGTGAGCGGCTTGGTATAGAGGCAACCGCTGACGAGCATGCCCTGGTTGGGAAACTCAATGACGGTGTATTCATCGGTGGGGACCGGGTAGTCTTCCTTGTCGATCACATGGACGACCATGGTGTTCACGCCGTCGCCAATGGTCAGGCCCTCGGTGGCGCGCAGCACGGCGTTTTCGAATCGATCCGGATTAGCTGAGCGTTTTTGCACGCGCTCAATGTTGGCGGGCGAAGTGACCAGCGTCACATCGCGGGCCAACCAGGGGTCGATAGCCGCCAGCGAGTGGCCGTGGTGATGGGTGTGCAATAGAAAGCGCACCGATTTTCCAGGAAAGGCCTTGGCCAGATCATTGAGCATGGCGCGGGCCGTGCCCTCGTCACCCGGCGACTCGATGACGGCCAAAAATGTCTCGAATTCCGCCACCACACTC
>JADGEP010000650.1 GCA_016744275.1 Candidatus Krumholzibacteriia bacterium
CCTCGGGCGTCGACGAGGTGGGCGCCGCCGATCTCCCCGAGCACCTGTGTCGTCGTCTCGCCCACCTCGCCGAGGCCGAGCTCGAGCTCGATGAAGGGCGCGGCGCGGGTGCACGTGGCGAGCACGACCTGAAGCTCGGGCTCGCGCATGTGCTCGCTGAGCACCCGTGGATCGATGGGGAGCGCGCTTGCGCGCTCGGGGCGTCCTACGGCGGCTTCATGATCAACTGGATCGCAGGCAATTGGCCCGAGCGCTTCGCCTGCCTCGTCAATCACGACGGGATCTTCGATCAGCGCATGATGTATTACGCCACGGAAGAGCTGTGGTTCCCCGAGTGGGAGCACGGCGGGCCCGAGTATGCGCGCCCCGAGGCCTACGCTCGCTTCAACCCGGCGGATCATGTGAGCGAGTGGAGCGCGCCGATGCTCGTGATCCACGGCTCGCTCGACTACCGTGTGCCCCTCGAGCAGGGCCTCGCCACGTTCACGGCGCTGCAGCGGCGTGGGGTTGAGAGCCGCCTGCTCCACTTTCCAGACGAAAACCACTGGGTCCTGAGCCCCGCGAACGCGAAGCTGTGGCACGACGAGGTCGGGCGCTGGCTCGAGGCCCACCTGGGCGAGTAGTCGTGTTTCTATGTGTGTGTTTGCGTGATGAGTGGTGAGACAACAAATCGCCGGAGAGACGGGGGCACTTGCCCCCACAG
>JADGEP010000651.1 GCA_016744275.1 Candidatus Krumholzibacteriia bacterium
CGGTAGCTGCTTAATTGCAGTGAACCCGCAACACTGTCTCCCTAGGGAGGCACGTCACCTGGCCTTCTCACTTAAGGTCAACGTGGCGTAACTTTAATGTGATAGGGTTTAGGAGCTTGGTATTCCACCACCTGGCGGCGTCTAAACCCGAAATTAATGTCATAAGGGGACGATCGGAGGACCGAGGCAGCAGGTAAAATCCGACCGTATTGATATGCTGACTATGAGTGTAGAGGTCTTACGGGGAATTATTTCAGGACGCGGGTTCGATTCCCGCCGCCTCCACCAGCTATATTTTCCTGTTAAATCAGGAAGTTAAGAAGCATCTAAGGCACCGTTTTTAAGCATTGTGGCGTAAATTGTGGAACATTCACAATCAGCCCGCTTAAGAGAGGTGCTTTTTTGCGTACATGCTTTCAAATTTCCCTCCATCATCCCTCCTAAGAGCCGGAATAAATCGGGCGTATACCGTGTAGACCATCGTGAGATCTGAGTGGCCCAGGGTCTTTGCAACCCATGCCGGTTGTTCGCCTGCTGCCAGTGCCCAGGAAGCAAAAGTGTGTCGTATTTCGTACATCCTTCGATGGGTCAGGGCAGCGCGTTTTTCGGCCCTCTCCCATAGCTGCCGCATTTTATCCTGATTGATGGGCCTGCCTGCAATGTTAAGGAACACATACTC
>JADGEP010000652.1:0-403 GCA_016744275.1 Candidatus Krumholzibacteriia bacterium
CTGCTGCACAGTCCGCTCCTGAATGAGCACTCGTTATGTGTGCGAATCACATTTTTTTGAAGAAAGAAGCAGTATGACAATTCTTGTCGTTGGAGGAAGTGGTGCAACCGGGCGATTGCTCGTGGATGAGTTGCTCAATCGCGGACATGTGGTGAAAACAATTGTGCGAGATGTTAGTAAGCTGCCTGGCAAGATAAAGAGCCACCAAAACCTAACGGTCATTTCTGCAAGTATACTGGGTCTTAGTAATGTTGAGATGGCGGAACATGTCGAAGGATGTGATGCGGTGGCGTCGTGCCTGGGGCATAACATGACTTTTCGCGGTATTTATGGTGCACCGCAGAGGCTGGTTACAGAAGCAACACAAAGGCTGTGTGATGCCGTTCGGGCTAGCAATCAAGAG
>JADGEP010000652.1:413-678 GCA_016744275.1 Candidatus Krumholzibacteriia bacterium
TTTTTGCGTATCAAGGTTGGTCAGGATAATAAGGCAATTGAGTGGGTCGTCGTTCGTCCGGACAATTTGATTGATGAATCCAAAGTGACCGATTACAAGGCATATTGCTCGCCAATTCGAAGTGCAATATTTGATGCAGGCATTACCAGCCGAATTAATGTAGGTCACTTCATGGCTGATCTGATAACGAACGAAAAGGTGTGGGGCAAATGGAAAGGCCAAATGCCAGTGATATACAATGAGAAGCAAATGGAAGACGAAGTAC
>JADGEP010000653.1 GCA_016744275.1 Candidatus Krumholzibacteriia bacterium
GCCCACCTGCTCGTGGATGAAGTCCGAGGCTTCGGTCATCTCGTCCAGGGTGAGGTCCGGGCCACTGGTGATGTTCATGAGAACGCCTTTGGCACCGCGGATGGAGATATCTTCCAGGAGCGGGTGGGCGATGGCCTTCTGGGCCGCTTCCCTGGCGCGGTTTTCACCCGAGGCGATGCCGATGCCCATGAGGGCGAGGCCGGCACGGCGCATGGTGGTGCGAACGTCGGCAAAGTCAAGGTTGACGAGGCCGGGCATCATGATGAGGTCGGTGATGCCTTTCACGGAGTGGTGAAGGATTTCGTCGGCCTTTCTGAACATGTCGATCATCGTCGCTTTTTTATCAGCGATGCTTCGAAGTCGATCGTTGGGAATGGTGATGACCGTGTCGGTGTGTTTGCGAAGTTCCTCCAGGCCGAGGTCGGCCTGACGGGCTCTCTTTTTTCCCTCAAAGGAGAAGGGCCGGGTGACCACGGCAACGGTGAGGATCTCCAGCTCTTTACAGATCTGGGCCACCACAGGAGCGGCGCCCGTGCCGGTACCGCCACCGAGTCCGGCGGTAATAAAGACCATGTGGCTGTCCTGGATGGCGGAACGGATGGCGTCCACGTTTTCAAGGGCCGCCTGCTTGCCGAGCTCCGGGTT
>JADGEP010000654.1 GCA_016744275.1 Candidatus Krumholzibacteriia bacterium
GTCCCAAGGTGGGCAGGGATATGGCCTGGATCTGGGCGTCGCCATGCAGACTGAAGGCGGCTGGCACTTTGGGTTGGCCGTCGACAATGTGGTGGCCACCATCAATTGGGACCGCGATGTCGAGCGGCAGGAAATGCGCGTCACCGCGGCGGATGTCAACTTGCTCAACGGCGACCTGGACG
Organism: Candidatus Krumholzibacteriia bacterium; assembly: GCA_016744275.1. Taxonomy (GTDB): domain Bacteria; phylum Krumholzibacteriota; class Krumholzibacteriia; order LZORAL124-64-63; family LZORAL124-64-63; genus JAGRNP01. The sequence goes on from JADGEP010000654.1 coordinate 183, forward strand.
CTGCGGTGGCCGATGCCGATACGACCTTCGAAACCGAAGGCTACTCCACCACCCTACCTCAGCGAGCCCGCCTGGGCGCCGCTAAACAGGTCGGGTCCTTCATGCTGGCTGCCGACTATGTGCAGGGCTTTGAAGACCGCGGCATCACCTCAACCAAACCCCTGGTCAATGCCGGGCTGGAATGGAAGCTGTCTTCCTATTTCCAACCCCGGATGGGCCTTTCCAGCGGTGGCGAGCGCGGCAATAGCGCCACCATTGGCGTGGGCATCAAAGCGGGCCCCTGGCGCCTGGACGCCGCCGCCATCTCACGTAGCGGCATGTCCGTTGGGGGATCCAAAGGTGTGGGCGTAGCCTTGGGGTCGTTGCTCGAATTCTAGCCCGGCGTCAGCGCCGAGACGGTCCCCGGCTGCCCCACCTAGAGG
>JADGEP010000655.1 GCA_016744275.1 Candidatus Krumholzibacteriia bacterium
TGGTGGGGGCTTTGGCGCCGGCGAAGGCGGTCAGGTTCCAACGGCGATCGAGGCGAAAATCAAGCAGCGCTCCATCGAGAGTCAGGCTGGTGACACCGGCCTGAACAAATTGGCGACCAAGACGCGCTTTCAGGCCCGGCTTGAGGCGGGCTTCCAGGAGGCCGGTGTACAACTTGGACTGCTGCGAGGCGTTGACATCGTTGAGTTGGTCACTGGCGAAACGCCCCGCGCCACGGACGGTGAGCCAGCCTCCGGCCAATCCACTGGCCGAGCCGGACAAACCGTGAAACTGGTGGGAGTGGCTGATGTCATCAGCCCGCGTCTGTTGGGTCTGGAAGGTGTACCCGGTTGCCTTGTAGCCAAGCTGCCAACTGGGTGAGGGAGAGTCGGCGGCCAAAACTGCCGCCGGCAGCAACAAGATGCAAAATGCCGTCATCCAGCCTATTGGGAAGAAATTGCGGTGGGATATTGCCATGATTCGGAGCCCTCCCTGGAGACACTAATTGTGTCGCGTGGTCGCCGAAGAGCTGAACACCCTTCGAAACCCTAGGATTTGACCATACTTCATGGGGCCCGCAAATGCAATAACTATAC
>JADGEP010000656.1 GCA_016744275.1 Candidatus Krumholzibacteriia bacterium
GCGCAATGGCCCCGAAAGACTGCGGCGCATGCCAGTCGCCACAGCACAAGGGGCTCCCATTCCTCTGGAACAATTGGCTGATATCAGGATGGTCGAAGGGCCATCGACCATCACGCGCGAGTGGCAACGCCGGCGCATTGTGGCCCAGTGCAATGTGAGGGGCCGGGATGTGGGCGGTTTCGTGGCCGAGGCACGCGAACGGATCGCCAGCGAGATCGATCTGCCCGCAGGCTATTTTGTGGAATTCGCGGGACAGTTTGAACACATGGAACGGGCCCGATTACGCCTGATGGTGGTTGTGCCGCTGGCCTTGGCCCTGATTCTCTTCCTGCTTTATTCCAGCACGCATTCCTGGCGGGACGCCCTGATCATTTTCATGGCTGCACCATTCGCCACCTTTGGTGGCATCCAGGCTCTCTGGTTGCGGGGGATGCCGTTTACAGTGTCGGCGGGAATCGGATTTGTGGCTGTATCAGGGGTGGCGATGCTGGCGGGCCTAGTGATGGTATCGACAATGCGCCGCTTTCTGCGAGAGGGGCATTCCCTGGAAGATGCCATCGTCACCAGTGCCCTGATGCGCTTGCGTCCAGTGT
>JADGEP010000657.1:0-240 GCA_016744275.1 Candidatus Krumholzibacteriia bacterium
GTGGCTCACCACGCGCAAAGCATCAATATCCAGGCCGGAGTCCGTCTCATCCAGAATACTCAGTTTGGGTTCCAGCATGGCCATCTGGAAGCACTCGTTGCGCTTCTTCTCTCCACCCGAAAAACCAACGTTGAGAGAGCGACCCAGCAAATCGCTTTTCATCTCCAGGATTTTCATTTGGTTGCGGGCAATAGAAGAAAAATCGAAGGCGTCATAAGGTGCTGCACCCCGGTGCTTGCG
>JADGEP010000657.1:250-568 GCA_016744275.1 Candidatus Krumholzibacteriia bacterium
TTCACTGCGGCCCGCAAAAATTCTTCGTTGCTAATCCCCGGGATTTCCACGGGATATTGAAAGGCCAGAAAGACCCCGTTCAAAGCCCTTTCTTCGGTGTTCTGGTCCAAGAGGTTCTGTCCCATGTAGGTTACGGTGCCCTCTGTGACTTCATAATCTTCATTGCCTGCCAACACCTGGGCAAGGGTGCTCTTGCCCGAACCGTTGGGGCCCATGATGGCATGTACTTCACCGGTCGGGATATCCAGGTCAATACCCTTGAGGATTTCCTTGCCGTCGACAGTGGCTTTCAAGTTTCTGATCTGCAGCATTTTACTC
>JADGEP010000658.1 GCA_016744275.1 Candidatus Krumholzibacteriia bacterium
GCTTGGAAGACGCCATAGAGAAGATTCGAAACAAGAACAAAAAAACTGTTCTGCATGAAATTGGGGCTCATCCCGAATCGGGTGAGGCACTGCAGGTGTTGAAAGGCCGATACGGTCCATATGTAACCCACCAGAAAATCAACGCCACCATCGGCAAAGGCCGCGAGCCCAAAGATGTGACCGTTGAAGATGCTCTGAGGTTGCTCAAGGAAGCGGCCGAACGCAAAGGCAAGAAAAAGACGACGAAAAAGACTGCAAAAAAGAAAACCACAAAGAAGAAAGTCACTAAAAAGAAGGTGACCAAGAAAGTCGTTCCCGCCAAGGGGGAGACCCCGTAGTGAAAGCTTCGGTTACGGTTGTCGGTGCCGGTTTGGCCGGGTGCGAAGCTGCCTTGCAACTGGCCCGCTGGGGATTACCTGTTAGACTCATTGAAATGAGGCCCCAAAGGCCGACTCCCGCCCATCAGACAGGTGATCTAGCGGAAATTGTTTGCAGCAATTCTTTGAAAAGCACCATTTTGTCCACCTCTTCAGGCCTGCTGAAAAAAGAACTGGATATGCT
>JADGEP010000659.1 GCA_016744275.1 Candidatus Krumholzibacteriia bacterium
GCTCCGGTTTCATATTCAGGGTATTGCACAATTTCGAGCAATGCTGCCAATGCGCCGAACGTGTACATTCCGCTTAGCGGAGAGGGTGTAGAATAAGGGGGCGAGGTTTTGTCGTTTACCTAAGTGGAGCAGGGGTGCTGCGGTGGCCCCCTGTTCCTATTGTAGCTGAAAGGCCCCGTTGCTCTTTGAGTGGCGGGGTTTTTATATGTGGAGCGGTTACCTGGGCTGTTCGTTTGTGGTAGTCTTGTCGCGATTGTGGGTGAAGCAGACACTAGCTGACTATTTGAGGGGTTGATTGCCAAAAAACGAAGACATAATGGCCGGGACGACGGGTCTTGCAAATCGATTCTCGGCCGCATTCCAGGGTTTGGAGAAGCACTTGCGGCAGTTGACTCGTACCAGTCATCAGTTTTTAGACGTGAAGTACAGTGTCGCTGGACATCGACAGCCAAAGATGTATCGTCGGGGCTGAGGCTACCGAATATGTCATGAGTCAGATGTAAAACACCGGTGGCAGGGTCCACCCGCATGCTGATTCCAGCCTGAATTCCAG
>JADGEP010000065.1:0-8228 GCA_016744275.1 Candidatus Krumholzibacteriia bacterium
GATGCGCTACACGCTCAAGGGCGAATACCAACCGATCTTCAACCTGCGCTTCCGTTTGCGCCACCGTTACAGCAGCCGCTCCGAAGCGGACCCGCTGGACGTACGCAAATTCCAGAACTGGGAGTCGCGCTGGCAGATGATCGGTCTGTTGAGCAATTACAACCGGATCCAACTGACCTATATGACCTCGAACGTCATGTTCCCGGCGCGTCCGCGCCTGGGCAGCACTCCGATTGCCGGTGGTGGAGACCCTGCCGTGGGCACCAATGGCAGTCCGTCGAAAGCGTTCGAAGTCAAATACGAGCACAACCTGACACCGGGCATCAAACTCCATTTTGCGTCGTCGGTTTACAACGGCTTCTTCTGGAATTTTGAAGGCAATGAATTTGTCCTGTTGGATGGCAACGGATTCCGCAACTGGTTCAAAGTCGAGAGCCGCGTTTCCGAACGCATGCTCTTCCAGTTGAAGGTTTCCCGTGACCACAACATGCCCGCGTCCCGTGACGTGCGTCGCTTCGGCGATGCCTCCGGCCTGGAGCCGGACGCGCAGTACGTGCCCAAGGACCAGACCACCATCCGTCTGCAGATGGATTACACATTCTGATAGATCCGAGGAGACTTGAGTGATGTTCAACAAGTTGCAAAAATCGATTCGGCTCAGCGGTCTGGCAGTAATTGTCGCCGCGGTGGGGCTGTTGGCGCTCGGCGCCAGCACGGCCTCTGCCGTGCCCCAGATCATGAGCACATACGGCGACCAGATGCCCTGGTCGAGCGCCGAAGTCAACGCCATGGGTGGCACCGGTACCGCGATTTATCGCGGTGGCCTGTCCAACCTTTTTAACCCGGCCCTGCTGACCGACGAGACGGGCTACCGCCTGGAAGCCGGTGTGATGCTGGACCAGGAGCATGAGGATCGCTTCCAACCCCTGTTCGATTCCTTCGACAGTTGGGTGGTTGACGCGGCCATCGCTTCGAACCGAAATCACTATTGGCAGACGGGATTCGGTGCCGCGGGACGCTTCTTTGAAGATTCCTTCCCGGTGGTCCTGAGTGTGTCTTTGGCTGACCGGTATCCGTTCAGCTACACTTTTGATGAGGAATTGCGCAATCCGAGCCCGTTCCCGCCTGCCCAGGGCGAACCGGCGCGCGACATCATCATCGAAGAGCGCCAACGGGATATCACCGGCACCCTGCGCAACCTGAGTTTCGGCGTGGGTACTGAAGTTCATGAGCGGGTCTCGGTGGGTGCGGCAGTGCATTACGCTTTTGGCACCCGCAAGGAGGTCAGCAGCTCACGAGACGCTGATGGCGCCGCACCGGACAACAGTTACAACATGGCCGATGAATTCGAGATGTCCGGCGTGAACTTCACGTTGGGTGCTCGGGGAGTGGTCAACGAACGCATCGAAGTTGGCGTGGCTTACGAAAGCCAGTTGGAAGCTACCGGTGATCGGGTCAATACCACGTTCGATGACACCGGTTTGGTGACGGCAACTCACGAAGGTTCGGTGGAGTACCCCAACAGCTTCCGGGCGGGCCTGACATTCCGGCCCCAGACCGATCCCCGCACCGTCTTTACGGTCGAGGTGGAGTACAAGCCTTGGAGTGATCTGAAGGACGCCGAATTTCCCGGCGACGACAACCCTCAGAACCTGAACGACGTCACCGACGTGCGCGTGGGCCTGGAGCACACTTTCTACAACGGCATGCCGTTGCGCTTCGGTTTCCGCCACTTCGACAGCTATGCCGATCGGGATGCCAGTGCCAGTGTCTTCAGCGCCGGTGTGGGCGCCCCCATTGGTGGTGGCATGCTGTCCGCTTCGCTGGAATTGAGTAAATTGTCGAGTGTGCAGCCGCATCAGTTCGCGTACCCGTCCAATTATTTTGGCGACAACTTCCGCACCGATCCTTACGCCCGTGTCGACGATACGCGCTTCCGGATCGGAGTCGGCTACAAATTGGAGTTCTAGGATGAATTCTTTACGATACAAAATCCTGCTTGCGGTGGCCCTGGTCGGCCTGATGGCCGCCGCCGGCAGTGGCCAAGCGGGTGATGATGACGGCATCCTGCGGTTGCACCTGATGTGGACCAATGACATGCACGGTCACATTGCCCCTGAAATGGCCAAGTTCATGAATCCTGAGCACCCGCCTCCGCTGGGCGGCGGTGCTTCGGCGGCCCGTTACATCAAGGAAGTGCGCGCCCAGGCCGTGGCCAACGGTGACGAAGTGCTGTTGATGGATGTTGGCGACATGTTCCAGGGCACGCCTATCGGCAACAAGACCCAGGGCTCGGCTGTCATCGAGTATTACAACGCCATCGAATATGATCTTGCGGTGCCGGGCAACCATGATTTTGACATGGGCCGGGTGAACGCTGAGCGTTTGGCGATAATGTCCAAATTCCCCTGGTTATGCGCCAACTTGTACGAAAAATCCACGGGCACGTACGTGGATTGGGTGCAACCGACGCTGATGCTCGACTACCAGGGCATCAAGGTTGGCGTGGTCGGCATCATCACTCCGGGTACGGAGAAAATGAGCTTTCCGGACAACATTGAGGGCCTCGAGTTCCGGGACATGGTCGAGACCATTCCCATCTACCGGGACAAGTTGCGCGAACAGGGAGCCGACCTGATTCTCCTGGGTATTCACGAAGGCTTGCCCTACGATCCAAAAAGAGGTTGGAAAAAAATCGCCGGCGAGAACGATGACGACGCCGACGAGGCCCAGGGCAGCCGGGGCAGCAACTATTCCGGTGGTGGCATGAACCTCATGGAGTTGGTCAATACGGTGCCGGGCATTGATATCGCCGTTGGTGGCCATACCCACCGTGGTTATCATCACCCCTGGATCGATCCGATGCACCACACCATGTGTTTTGAAAGCTTTGGCAATGGCTCGAGCATTGGCCATGCCATCCTGCTGATCGACCGGGAGACGAAAACTCTGGTTGGCTACGATACTCCTCATGGACAGGGCACGTTGATCACCTTGTTTGAAGATGAGTTGTGGCCCGATGCCGAGATCGCCGAAGTGATCAAGCCATACCACGAAGAGGCCGAGGCCGAGATGAACCGCGTGATCGGTAAGGCCGCCGTCTCGATGGGCCGTGGCGGCGCGGGAGCCAACCTGGTGGCCAATCTGGTCACCGATGCGATGATTGGCTATTTCAACGCCGATTTCAGCTTCCAGAACGGTGGTGGCCTGCGGGCCAACATTGCTCAAGGTGATCTGACGACCCGCGACATTTTCAGCGTGTTGCCATTTGGCAACGAGTTGGATGTGGTGGAGATGGATGGTCGCATGGTGCGACGTATCATCGAACGCCGTGTCGAGGGCAGCCGCACCGGTATCCACGTCGCGGGAGCGAAAGTCGTGGTCGACCTCGCCCGTGAGGATAGCGATCGTGTATGCAGTCTGGAAATCGCAGGCGAGCCCTGGGATCCCGACCGTATCTACAAGGTTGTGGTCACGAACTTCCTGATGGAAGGCAACAGTGGCCTGGATTTCCTGACGACCATTCCGTCAGATAAAATCATGCCTTCGGGCGTGACTACGGCCGAGGCCGTCGAAGCCTATATCAGGCTGAACAGTCCGGTCCGGCCTTCGATTGACGACCGGTGGACTGAAAAAACGGGTGCGGTGCAGGCGGAATACCTGAAAAAGAAGTATTTGCCTGAATCGTAGAAAATTTGCAATCTGGTGTCTTTGCGTCACTTACGGGACTGCTACCGGAAGTTTGACCTCAAGCCCGCCGCTGATCATCCGAAAGGATGTGTCAGGGGCGGGCTTTTAGCTTTCCCCGGACATGGAAGTCCATAACTGCGTGGGCATTAAACCATTGCCACCGCACAGACAAAGGGACACGGACGTGAAGACCCTCCAAAAAGCCAAACGCAACGATCAACTGGTCAGATTTGCCACCCATATGAACAAGATGGTCGTGGGCCAACCCAAGGCCATTGATAAGCTTTCGGACAGTTTCAGCCGCCTGATCGCTGGCGTGCACGATCCCGAAAGTCCCTTGTTGACGATGATGTTCATGGGCCCCACCGGAGTCGGCAAGACCGAAACCGTGCGCGCTTTGGCCGAGACCATTTTTGGTAACAAACGGGCTTACACTCGGGTCAATTGCCAGGAGTATTCGGCCCACTACAACATCTCCAAGCTTTTGGGTTCACCTCCGGGGTATGTTGGCGGTGAGATCCGCCCCCTGTTGAGCCAGGAAAATATTGATAAGCACCATCGCAAGGCGCTGGACAACCAATCAGGCATGGTCAGCGAGGCGGATAGCAAACTTAGCCGTTTGTATCCGCCCGAAAGCGAAAAGAATCTGTCGATTATCCTGTTTGATGAAATCGAAAAAGCGCACCCCAAGCTGTGGAATTTGTTGTTGGGTATCCTCGAAGATGGCACCGTGGTGTTGGGCAACAACGAAGAAGTCGACTTCCGGCAATCCATCATCATCCTGACAACCAACGTGGGTAGCGAAGCAATGGGCGCCCATCTGGCCCAGAGCGGCATCGGCTTCTCCAGCGGTGTCAGCAACGAAGCGATGGATAAGGACGTGGAGGCGGCAGCCCTGCGCGAGGCCAAGAAGGTGTTCCCCTTCGAATTCCTCAACCGTTTTGATGACATCATCACGTATCACACGCTCAAGGAGCAGCACCTGTACAGCATCCTGGACATTCTCATTGCCCAGGTGCACCACCGGTCCTTGCTCTGTGCCGAGCCTTTCCTGCTGGAGATCACCCAGGAGGCCAAGAAGCATCTGGTCGAACTGGGTACCGATATCCAGTACGGCGCCCGGCCGCTCAAGCGTGTCGTGGAGAAGGAAATCGTCACCCCCATCAGCCACTACATTTGCAGCGAGCAGATTCGCAAAGGCGACCTGATCACCGTCGATGTGGATGCCGAAAGCGACGAGGTTGAATTGGTATTCCGCAAGGAGACCGGCGTGACAAGCTGGGAAGAGCTGGAAAGTCTGGGACCATTCCCTGAAAACCAGTGGGCCAAGGAAGACCTGGGCGTCAAGGACGATGGTGGCGAGAAAAAAGAGATTGTCGAGGAGATCACCCGGGTGGTGGCCAACGCAGGAGCCATGACCGGAGCGGAAGACTGACCGTCTCGCCGGCCGATTCGGGTAGAGAATAGAAAGTGGCGGGGAGCGCATGATGCGGTCCCCGCCGTCTTTTAGGTGTCAATGATCGAAATCTAACGCACAAATCCGATCCCAAAAGGATTGGTTCCGACGGTGACTTCGCCCACGTATCGCGGAGTGCGCTGGCGGCCCACCAGATCGTACACCGTGACCTTGTCGGCGGTGCCTCCGGAGTGGGTGACAAAAAGCCGTTTGTCGTTCCGGGTCAACGCCAGGTTGTGGGGTACGGGGTACGGGGTGTCAACCGGCTCGCCGATGATGGCATTGCGCCGGGTTTTGATGGTGTACAGCGCGCCCGCGCCGCCACCGGGCAGGTTGGTGGTGTAGAAACGCCTGCCATTGCTGGCCATGGCCGCGCCGTGAGCACCAGGCGCACTGATCTCGTCGATCAATTCCAGCGAGCGAGGGTGAAACACCAGCACTTGATCGCTGTTCTGGCAGGGCACGTACAAGGCGGTGCCGGCACCAATCGAAACGTGCGGATCCTTGCCCACCGGTTGGCGGTTGCGCTCGGTGAAGGTGCGGGTGTCAAATTGCACCAGATAGTCGTTGGGGCCGGCGATTCCCAGCACCGTCAGGTAGGCAAAGCGACCACGCTTGCCCAGGACGACGTCGTGGGGCTTGCCGCCCATGGCCACCAGGTCAGCCGGCACTTCCACTGTGGCGAGAACCGAAAGATCGCCCGGGTCGATGACAGTGATCGTATTGTCGATGTCGTTGTTGACCCAGAGCTGCTTGCCGCGACCGTCGGCCCACATATGGAAGACGCCATTGCCCGCAGGTACGGTGCCAACGATGTCGAAATTGCGGGAGTTGAAGACGACTACCCGGTTGTTGGCTCGGTCTCCCACAAAGACCCGCCGGTGCGCGCGCACCTCATTGACATACATGGGTTCGGGCATGACCTCGCCTTCGCCCTGGGGCAAATCAAAGGTGCCGATGAGTGTGGCCCGGCGCGCATCGATCACCGAAATGTTTCCGGAGCCGCGATTGGCGACCACCATGGCGCCGCCGCGCCGCCAATGCCTTCCCGATTCGTCGTCATTGTGCTTCAGTTGATCTGCGGTCTCGGCGCCAAGTTCTGGCTCGACCGTGTTTTCGGAACATCCCGCGAATGCCAGGGCAAAGCCGGCCACCAGAGCCAGCAATAGCATGTATTTCTTCATGAAAACCTCCGTCTCGTGTTTTTGTTGGTCAATAGTGGGCGCGGCAAATTCGTGGTGTGCTTCTCTGGCCCACAAATATTCTACGGGGTTCGAAGGCCAGGTGTGACTGCACCATTTATTGAAAAAGTGTGGGCATATTGAAATCGGGGCAACCGGCGCGCCCGGCTGGCCATTATTCAGGATATTGCGCTTCGAGGGCATCAGCTTCAGCGCTGCGTCCTTGGTCGCGCAGCATTCGTGCCAACGACGAGGCGGCCCAGATGGTTTCCTGGTTATCGGGGCCAAGGACTCGCGCACGCAACTCAAGGGCCTTGACGTACAGGGGCTCGGCCTCATTGACGCGGTCGGTGTCATGATAAAGCCGGGCCAGGTTGTACCAGCCGCGCGCCAGCTGGGGGTGGTCTGCGGGCAGCGTTTCTTCGCGAATGGAAAGCGATTCGTTCAGCAAGGCCTCCGACTCGGTAAAATCGCCACGCCGTTGCACCAGGAGCGCCAGATTGTTGCAGGTGCTGGCCACCGACGGATGCCGACTGCCCATTGCCTGGCGTTTGATGCGCAAGGATTCGCGATAGTGCGGTTCGGCCTCCACGTCCCGCCCTTGTTTTTCGAGTATGGCCGCGAAGTTGTTTTCACCCCGGCCCACTTGGGGGTGGTCGGGTCCCAAGACGCGACGCCAAATATCCAAGGCCTGCTTCAGGCGCGTTCCCGACTCTTCCATCTGCTCCAGACGGTATAGAGCCAGGCCCCAGTTACTCAAGAAATTGGCTCGTTGCGGACTGTTGCCGCTCGTCGAAATATCCAGCCTCAGCAGACTATCGGCACGTTCAAAATGGAGAACAGCTTCTTCGTTGCGCCTGTCCATACTGCATGCCGAAGCCATATTGCCCACAGCCAAGGCCAGATCTTGACGCGAATCCGGCCCGCCTTTTTCGTGCAGGGCAATGGAGTTCTCGAAACAGGCAAACGCTGTATCGGGGCGCTCCAGTCCCAGCAGACTGGACCCCAGATTATTCCAGGATATGGCGAGCAGATGATGGTCTGGCTCCAAATGGCGGCGGCGCATCTGCAAAACGTCATGGAACAGTTGGCTGGCGAGTTGCCACTCACCTTGGGCTTCGCGCAGACGCCCTAGGTTTTCGTTGAGCATGGCGATCTGCATCGAATCGACGGGTGCGTTGTTGGACATCAGTGCTTGGGCCTCGGTCAGGAGGCTGTCGGCCTGCCGATACAGACCGAGGTTGATATAGGCCGAGCCGATGGCGTGCAGCATGGAAGCCCGCACCAGGGGTTGGTCCTGCAGGCTTCCCTGAATTTGTGCACGGCCGCGATCAAGCAATTGGCGTGCGGTGAGTGTATCGCCCGCGGCCAGCATGGGGTCGGCGGCCTCGAACAATTTGACCATGAAAAGCGTGACCTGATCGCTGCGCTGAGCGGACATTCGGGCCACGTCGCGTTCACGTCCGGCCTCCTGTGCTTGCCAGTAGGTGCCGCCGAGGCCAGCCAGCAAGGCCATCAAGGTGATGGTCATGGCAAGAACCACCGCACGGTTGCGCCGCATGAATTTTCCGGCCCGATAGCTGAAGCGATCGGGTTGAGCCTCGACGGGCTTGCCGTCCAGCCAGCGACGCAAATCATCGGCCAGGTTGGCAGCAGATTCATACCGACGTGCGGGGTCTTTGGCCAGGGCGCGGGCCACGATCGTTTCGAGGTCTCCCCGCAGAACCCGGGACCGCGAACTCTGCTCGGCCACCTGACTGACCAGGGGGATTTCAGCCTCGCAAACCTGTTGCCGCATTTGCTGGTCGGTTTTGCCAGCTAATGATTGGGCCACTTTGCCGCCCAGGAGACGAAAAAGCACCAGGCCCATGGTGTAGAGCTCCGTAGCGGTGGTGGCGGCA
>JADGEP010000065.1:8238-13163 GCA_016744275.1 Candidatus Krumholzibacteriia bacterium
GGCGCATCCTGGATCAACAACTTGGCGATGCCAAAATCCAACAGGCGCACATGGCCGCTGCCATCGACGAGAATATTGCCGGGTTTCAGATCCCGGTGAACCACGAGATTTCGATGGGCGTATTGCACCGCCTCGCAGATTTGCAGAAAGAGCCGCACGATGTCCCGAGGGACAGGCATATTGGCATCGACCCAGATGTCAATGGGTTGGCCATCGACATGCTCCATCACCAGATAGGGAGAGCCATCGTCAAGAGTGCCGCCATCCAGCAGACGGGCAATATGCGGATGAGATAGGCGGGCCAGGATGTCGCGCTCACTGGAGAACCTCTGCACCAGATCCTGATGCCCGCGGCGCAAGACTTTCAGGGCCACTCTCTGCTGGAATTGTCCATCGTGCCGTTCGGCCAGGTAAACCCGGGCCATACCGCCCTGGCCCAATTGCTCGGTGACCAGATAGGGCCCCACCTGCTTGCCGATCAATGAGGGTTTTTCCGGTTCGGTAGCCAGTGGCGAGAGCCAGCTCTCGGCCAGTTTGTCCACGGATTCTCCCTGGAGATCGGCGTCCAGCAAGGTCGATAATTCGGTGTGCAATTCCGTGTCGGGACCACAGGCCTGGGTCAGATATTGCTGCTGTTGCTGGCCCGTGAGTTTCCGCGCGGCGAGGAACAATTCCTGAATTTGGTGCCAACGGTTCTGGTCCATCATCAGCTCCCCAATTCCCGGCGCAACCAGGCCCGCAACAGAGCCCAGTCGCGCTTGATGGTGGCTGGAGAAACCTTGAGCACTCCTGCCGTTTCTTCAATGGTCAGGCCGGCAAAAAAGCGCAGTTCCACGATGCGGGCGTGCCGGGGTTCCAGGCCCTGAAGAATTTCCAGCAAATCGTCCAGCACCAGCACCTGGTGCAGGGTCAGGTCAGGTATGTGCAGGGCTTCATCCAGGGGGATGGGGGTCACGCCGCCACCGCGCTTCTGGGTTTTGCGGGCCACCGCATGGTCGACCAGCACCCGCCGCATCAAATTGGCGGCGATGGCAAAATATTGAGTGCGGTTCTGCCAACTGAGACGGTCCAGCTGGTCCAGCTTGAGCCAGGCCTCGTGCACCAGGGCGGTGGGGCTCAAGGTGTGTTCGGGCCTTTCCTGGCGCAGTTGGCGGTGGGCCACGCCCCGCAACTGGTCGTACACCAACGGCATCAGGCGCTCGCGGGCCTCTCGGTTGCCGTCGGTGGCCTGGCGCAGAAGTGCGGTCAATTCTTCAGGATGATTCATCCTGCCATAATAGACAGTTTTTCGGCGGCGACAATGACCATGAGCCAATCCATTGATTTTTGTGGCTTCTAGAGACAACAGCCCCAGAAATCCATTCCCGGTCGTATCTCCGGAGAATATTTGAAGGAGAAGTTCATGAACGAACCCATGCGACTAGCCATTTTGGCGGGCCTGGTCTTGTTGGTGGTGGCCTGCTTCGGCACCGCGGTTCAGGCCCAGACCGGCCAGCCCTTTGTGGAACACCAGAGTTGGTACACCGACGACCTCGGCCTCGGCATCTTGCCCGATGGTCTCGGGAATTTGACCGTGGAATTCGACGGCGTGCCTGGCATTTCGGCCGCCGACCACACCCACCCCGTTCCCCCGGAAGCGGACCAGGGCCTGAGTCCATTTCGCAATTATAACCTGTCGCCAACCCGGCGATTTCTGACCGTGACCGGAGCTTCGTCCAGTGGCCTGGGCACCCGGATGTATCTCTACCGCGTGCCCCAGGTGGACGGGGCGCCCTTCGAATACATCGCCGGCGGCTTGACCTTGACCAATGGCCTGGCCTTCCAGGGCTTTTTTGATTACGACGTGCCCGGTCTGCCGTCGATCTACTTTGCCGTGGAAATCAGCGGTGTTGCCCAGACTCAGCGCATCTATTGGCTGAATCTGGATTCGGGCATCGCAAGCTTCAGCAACGACATCCCGGCGAGCGTGCAATGGCCGGTGACATTCTCGCCCAATGGCATTGCTGCCTTCATTCAGCACGACGGCAATGCGGCCGGACAGCGCACCTACCGGTTGGTTGAGCTGTGCGATGATGATTTGGGATCGTTCCTCAATCAAACCGGTGCTCCGTTTGACAACCTGCCTTCGCCCTTGGCCAGTGCCTACCTGGCCGGCTCAGCCGGCACCGGATATGTGGCCGAAGTGATCCGCGGCGGGTCTGCGCTGGGAGTGGTTCCCCTGGACGACTGTGTGACGGCCGTGCCGCCGGCGGTGGGAGCATGCTGCCAGGATGGCAATTGCCTGCCGGGCACAACGCAGTCGGTTTGCGAAGATGGAGGCGGAGTTTGGCAGGGCGCGGGAAGCGACTGTGTCGGTGCCAACTGCCCACCTCCGGTGGTGGCCCATTTGACGTTGACCGGATCCGGGCCAAGCCAGGCCAGCACCCTGGGGCCTGTTCCGTACACGTTTCTGGTCGCCAATACCGGCAATGCTCCGGCGTTGTTGACCACTCTGACGGCTTCGGTTCCGCAGGGTGCGGTCTACGAAAGCTCCTCTTTGGGCGGAGTCTACGACAGCTTGTTGAAGACGGTTACCTGGAGCCTCGGCACGGTGAATGCAGGGGCCAGCCTCGCGCCAACGCTGTCAGTTCGGGCAAGTTGTGGTGTGGTCCAAATCGTGCAGTTTGGCTACCAAGTCACTGCCAGCGCCGTGCTCCCGGCCTTTGGCAATCCCATCTCCACTTCCTTGAATCAGCCGTCGGGTTCGCCGGTCGTGTCGGTGACCGCAGCGGCCAGTGCGGTGCCCCTGGCGACCGACGATACGCTCGTCTACACCTTTGACCTGTTGAACACCGGCGGCGAGCAACCGGGCGTCACGTTTTCGGGTCTCTATGGAGATTTCGTGGATTTTGACGGAGTGGTCAATGCCGGCGGTGGTGTCTGGAGCCACAACGGTGCCGGTTTCACCTGGACCGGTGACTTGCCCGATGGCGCGCCCCGTCAGGTTGCCGTGCGGGTCCGGCTCAAGGGCTGCCGTGGCCCCAATCCGTTGTCGACCACCCTCAACTTCGGCAACCCGATCACCATCTATGGCGGTTGCAGCGATATCCTGGCTTCCTTGTTGCCGCCGGCCGCAACCGAGATTCAACCTCCTGACCTGCACACGTCCGTCACGGTGACGCCGCCGGTGGCACCGAGGATTTACAATCAGGATCATTTTGTTGTGCCGGTGCTGGCCCGGCCCGGCGTGGACCTGCCGGTGCAGTGGTTGTTGGTCAATCAAGGGGCATCCCAGCAGACGATCAGTCTGGGCCAATGCCTGCTCAATGGCATGGCGCCAGCGGCAGACCCTCCCTTCGTGGGCACACCGCCGGCGGGCGTGACCTGGGACGGCCCCGGCAACCGGATTCTCTTTGCGGGCAGCCTGGCGCCTGGCGACACCTTGCGCGTGAACTTTGCAGCGCACGTTCCGGCCAATGCCGACTGCCGCCAAAGGATCGACGCGGTGATTGCCACCGACGACTGTGGGCAGGCGGCCTCGGGCTCGGCGCCCATCGCCGGGGTGGAGACTGAATGGCAAGGCTCGCACCTGGTTATGGCCAACTCATTCGGCGAAGTCCATCGGGTTTGGCCTGATCTGGGCCAGGAACCGGAACCCTGGTTCTGCTTGACCGCAGAATACATCTCCAGCTTCTCCCGGACAGAGAGCGGCGCGCTGTGGATGGTGGGCCTACCCAACTACCGGGTGGATCCCGAAACCCTGGAACTGTGGACCTTTGGTTACGGCTTTTTCGGGCAGGTGGGCATGACCAGCATCTGGCACGTGGTGGAGAATGAAGCTGGCCAAGTGTATTTTAGCGGCGGGGTGGCCAGCGGGCCTGATATCCTGCTGAGTGTTGTGCGCTGGGATCCGGCGACGGAAAGCTCGGTTCTCGTTTGGCAGGAACAAACCGGAGCCGTGGGGGACATTTCGGGCATTGGCGCCATGAAACTGTCTCCCGATGGCGTCTTGTCGTTGACGACGCCGGAAGGATTGATCCGGATGGACATCGGCGATCCTGCCGCCGCGGTGATCTGGAGCGATCCGGTCATGACCATGGGGTACCACAATCTGGCCCAGTATGGCGCAGGGCCTTATCTGGTGAGTGACCCGGTGTGGAACCCTCAGGTTGAAGCCCTGGTCGCCATCGATCCCACAACCGGAGCGCACACCGTCGCGGTGCCAAACCTGAATAGTGGGCCCCATATTGACGCCGTGCCTTACGTTGCGATGGCCGCCGATTCTCAGGGGCGGGTCTTTCTGGCCCCGTCATTTGGCAAACTCTCCCGAGTTGACCTGACGGACACTTCACCTGTGGTCGTGCCGATCACCGCCCAGGATCAAGGCTTCGTGGGACTGGTGTGGGTCCAGATGGGGGCTCCATCTGGCGTTGCAAATGACCTGCCGGCAACACCGCGCGCGGTGGCTTTGTATCCGGCCACGCCCAACCCGTTCAACCCGCGCACCACGCTCAGTTTTGACCTGCCGCGCGATGGCCGGGCCCAATTGACGTTGTACGACCTGCGGGGGCGCAAAGTCGTGACTCTGGTTGACCGTCACCTGACGGCCGGGGCGCACAGGGCTGTTTGGCAAGGCACCGACGACCACGGCCGCTCGGCTCCATCCGGGGTTTACCTGGCGCGATTGAGTGTTTGGCGTATGTGATGATCCGTTTCTATACTGAAAATTCTGTTCTGTCAGTGCGCCACAGTGGCAAATGTTAGATTGGCAGATGCACTACTGTTTCAGGGCAACAACAATGAACAGTCTTCTGAACGCAAACAACGTCGATCCATCTGATAATGTTGGATAAGCACGCTTAACTTCTTCCCGGTATGTTTCTTCAAATTGAAGGCGCTCGTCGCCGGCAAGAGCGTCGAGAAAGGGTCGGAGAAATGTTCCTTTT
>JADGEP010000660.1:0-248 GCA_016744275.1 Candidatus Krumholzibacteriia bacterium
CTCCAAGGCCTTGCCCACCACATTTAAAGTTGTAGTGGTGCTGAAAGGTTTTTCAATAAAATCGTAAGCGCCATTCTTGATGGCCCCCACCGCAGTCTCAATGGTGCCGTGTCCGGTGATGATCACAAATTCGGTTGCTGGTGAAATCACCTGAGCGGCCTTCAGGAGATCGATTCCCCCCATGCGAGGCATCTGCAAATCTGAAAGAACCAGATGAACTTCATTCTGACGTAGCAGCATCAGCCCCT
>JADGEP010000660.1:258-539 GCA_016744275.1 Candidatus Krumholzibacteriia bacterium
CCATTGCGACGCAGTAACTTACTTAAGGCCCGGCACAATTCAACCTCGTCGTCGACAACCAGGATGGTAGCTTTGGCATCGGCAGGCCCAGGCACATTGTTTTTTGAAAGTGCACCAAAGCGGTCATCTTTCCCTGTGGATTCATTCATGGTTTTCTCCTGCTAGTGATGGCTCATGGGTTGAGACAATTTGTCCGAAGTTTGTCTTTTTGTCAACAGCTCAACCTAAATGACATTACTCAAGAGGGAATGAAAATGGTCGATGAAATCTTTGATAATTAT
>JADGEP010000661.1 GCA_016744275.1 Candidatus Krumholzibacteriia bacterium
TGTGGACCTGATACCATCCTGGCCTCCAATACTTCGAGCATCAGCCTTACCAAAATTGCCGGTACTACCAAACGTGCTGACAAAGTCATCGGCATGCACTTCATGAACCCCGTGCCGATCATGAAATTGGTTGAAGTGATCTGTGGTCAGGCTACCAGTGAAGATACCCTTGAAAAGGTCACGGCATGGTCCAAGGATCTGGGCAAGGTTCCAGTCACCGTGCAGGATTACCCCGGGTTTATCAGTAACCGCGTGCTGTTGCCCATGCTCAATGAAGCCATGTATTGTCTCATGGAAGGTGTGGCCGAAAGAGACGCCATTGACACTGTGATGAAACTGGGCATGGCTCATCCCATGGGCCCGTTACAATTGGCCGATTTCATTGGCCTGGATGTGTGTCTTGATATCATGGAAGTACTTCATGATGGATATGGAGACAGCAAATACCGTCCCTGTCCACTGCTTCGACGCATGGTTGATGCCGGTTTCCTCGGTCGCAAAAGCGGCAAAGGTTTTTACGATTACTAAAATCATGACC
>JADGEP010000662.1 GCA_016744275.1 Candidatus Krumholzibacteriia bacterium
GGCCTAAACCGGTGCCTTTATCCTGGGCCTTGGTGGTGAAAAAGGGCTCGAAGGCATTGTCGCGTGTTTTGGCATCCATACCGCAACCGCTGTCGCTCACAGCCAGCATCACATATTCTCCGGGCTTAAAACCCGCGTGAACGGCGCAGTAGGCCTCATCGAATGTCTTGTTGTCCGTTTCAATGGTCATCTTGCCCACGCCTGTAATGGCGTCCCGGGCATTGACGCATAGGTTAGCCAAGATCTGGTCGATTTGGCCGGGATCTATTTTCACCGGCCACACCCTTTCTCCCGGCACCCATGCCAGGTCAATGTCCTCGCCGATGAGGCGCTCCAGCATTTTGATTATACCCGCCACAGTCGTATTCAGGTCGAGTACTTTGGGAGATACGGTCTGTTTACGGGCAAAAGCCAGCAACTGCCGGGTCAGATCTGCTGATCGTTCTGCGGCTTTATGAATTTCATGCAGGTTATCAATGATCGGATTTGGCGGTTTTAAATCGTCGAGAGCAATATCGGTATTCCCCAGTATGATGC
>JADGEP010000663.1 GCA_016744275.1 Candidatus Krumholzibacteriia bacterium
GGTGTAAGGCAGTCGCTTGAGACGCGGAATCCCGATGGCCTTGTTGCATTCGCTGCATTTGCCGTAAGAGCCATCCTCGATGCGGGCGAGGGCCTCTTCGATATTGTACAGGTAACGGCCTTCGGTATTGGCCGTCTTGATGGTCGTTTCGTACTGGAACTCGTCAGAACCCTGATCGGCCATGTGGTTGGAGTGGGCTTTGCCCGTCTCAAGGCCCGACTGATCATCGGTATGCTTGATGATCTTTTCGTGTTTGGCCAGGGAACTGGTCACCCGCTCCTTTTCTGCCTGGAGCATTTTTCTGAATCTTGTCAATTCAGTCTTCCGCATGGGGTTCCTCCCCGCAACGCATCAGGCCCGTTCCAAGGCGATGCTGATTTCTTGGTCTTCGATTTCGAATATGTCTTTATACGGCATATCCCCGTCGGCGGCAACGGTTACCGCCAGGGTTTCGCTGGCGATCCGCTCGCCGAAGACCGAAACTACTGCCAGTATACTGTCAGGGCCTTCAATGCGCAATTTGATAC
>JADGEP010000664.1 GCA_016744275.1 Candidatus Krumholzibacteriia bacterium
ACTGACTTGCTTGCACAAACCGACAGCTCCCCCAACCAAGTCGCCTATCTAAATAAGTTGGACAATGCATCCCACAGTTTACTGCACATCATCAATGATATTCTCGACTTCTCCAAAATCGAAGCTGGAAAAATGACTTTCGAACTCATCCCCTTTCATTTGGGCGAAGTCATTTCCCAGGTTTCAGAAATGTTCAGCGAACGTGTTTTATCAAGAAATTTGTACTTTATCAACAAGCGTGACCAAGTTCCCGAATTTCGCATAGGGAACGCGGTTCGTTTGCGTCAGATTCTGGGCAACCTATTGGGCAATGCGTTGAAATTCACAGAGAAAGGTGGCCTCACTCTCAAAGTCAGTGGTGGGGAAAAAATGGGTAACCAGATTTACCTGGTATTCTCGGTTAAGGACACGGGTATTGGTATTGCACCCGATCGCCTGACCGAACTATTTTCGTCATTTACCCAGGCAGACACCTCGACCACAAGGCAATTTGGTGGCACCGGGCTCGGATTGAGTATCAG
>JADGEP010000665.1 GCA_016744275.1 Candidatus Krumholzibacteriia bacterium
CTCGCCGACCGCTTCAAGGGCAAGAAGAAAGCGACCGTGTTCGACACCGCGTGGCGCGATCAGCCCGTCGCCAAGCGCCTCGCCCACGCCCTCGTGCACGGCCTGACCGACCACATCGAGGCGGACACCGAGGAGGCTCGGGTCTCCTTCGCGCGCCCGCTCGAGGTCATCGAGGGCCCGCTCATGGACGGCATGCGCGTCGTCGGCGATCTCTTCGGCGCCGGCAAGATGTTCCTGCCTCAGGTCGTCAAGAGCGCGCGCGTCATGAAGCGCGCCGTCGCCTACCTCATGCCCTACATGGAGGACGAGCAAGACGGCGGCAAGCTCCAGCCCGCCGGCAAGGTCGTGCTCGCCACGGTCAAGGGCGACGTGCACGACATCGGCAAGAACATCGTCGCGGTCGTGCTGCGCTGCAACAACTACGAAGTCACCGACCTCGGCGTCATGGTCCAGGCCGAGCTCATCCTCGAGACCGCACGCGAAGTAGGCGCGGACATCGTCGGGCTCTCGGGCCTGATC
>JADGEP010000666.1 GCA_016744275.1 Candidatus Krumholzibacteriia bacterium
ACTCAAAGCCGTGACCTGAGCCAGCCTGCTCGGCTGTGAATGAATTCACCGCCTCTGTCTTGCTGTCCCGGCCTGCTCGGCTGCCCTGGCTCGGGACTCGGGTTCACAGGACCTTGGCGAGCCAGCGGCCGGTGATGCTCGCGGGCGTCGCGGCGATCTGCTCGGGACGGCCGGCGGCGAGGACTTGGCCGCCCCCGGTGCCACCTTCGGGGCCAATGTCGATCACCCAATCGGCGCACTTGATCACCTCGAGGTCGTGCTCGATGACAACCACGGTGTTGCCCTCGTCGACGAGGCGCTCGAGGACCTCGAGCAGCTTGCGCACGTCGTCGAAGTGGAGGCCCGTGGTCGGTTCGTCGAGGATGAACAGGCCCGGGCCGCCGCGCCGGCGGGCGAGCTCGCGGGCGAGCTTGATGCGCTGGGCCTCCCCGCCGGACAAGGTTGTGGCGGACTGCCCGAGGCTCATGTAGCCGAGCCCGACGTCGCGCAGGAGCTCGAGCTTGGTGCGCAGGCC
>JADGEP010000667.1 GCA_016744275.1 Candidatus Krumholzibacteriia bacterium
CCAATGATTGTTTATGATAAGAACGGAGTCGCGGAATATATTAATCCGGCGTTTGAGAAGATTTTTGGATGGACTCCTGAGGAGTTTCTTAGAACGAAAATTGATTTTATTCCTCAAGAAGCGGTTGAAAATACCAGGCAAGCTTTTGAAAAGGTCATGCAAGGTAAAATATGCTATGGGCTCGAAACGGTAAGAAATACAAAAGGGGGGAAGAAAAAAGAAATTCGAATCACGGCTTCGGCTATTATGGATGCTACAAAGATTTACAACGGAATGGTCGTCAACTTGCAGGATATCAGTGAGCTTGTCGCATCCCGCAGAATCGCCGAGGAAGCAAGCCAGGCCAAAAGTTTTTTTCTTGCCAACATGAGTCATGAGATCCGCACGCCGATGAATGCCATTCTCGGTATGTCCCACCTTTGTCTGGGAACTAAACTGGATCCCCGGCAGCGCAATTATATCCAGCTGGTTCATCAATCTGCTCAGTTATTGCTGGGTATTATCAACGATAT
>JADGEP010000668.1 GCA_016744275.1 Candidatus Krumholzibacteriia bacterium
GTCCCAATGGTATAAGGTGGGGAATGGCTCGATCCCCGCTTCAAGCAAACCATCTACCAGGGAATCATAGAAATCGAGGCCAGCCTCATTCGCAGCTCCCAGTCCGGAGGGCTGGATACGTGGCCATGAAAGGGAAAAACGGTAACCTTTCAAGCCCAACCATTTCATGAGCGCGATATCGTCACGCCAAAGATGGAAATGGTTGCAGGCAATATCCGGGTTCGATCCATCCTCAATTTTGCCTTCGAGGGTGGCAAAACGGTCCCAAATGGATTCGCCCCGACCATTTTCGTGGCGTCCACCTTCGATTTGTTGAGATGAAGTGGCTGCTCCCCAGACAAAATCAGCGGGAAATTGGTGTAAAGTCATGGTAAGAACACCTCCAAAATAGTGTTTTCACCTAGATTTTTTGAGTTTTTGTCTTTTTTTCCCAATTTCCTGCCCGTTCGTGAAAAAATTTCTTTGTTCGGACTCCGAACATAGTGTATGATTGTGGCTGTTCTGTCAAGCC
>JADGEP010000669.1 GCA_016744275.1 Candidatus Krumholzibacteriia bacterium
CTTTTGAACAGGGTAGTTGAAATCAAGTGTAATTTCAATTCCTTCAACAATAATTGAATCGCCTGCAAGTTTACAGGAGGCGATGTTCATTCCTGGAGAACCGATGAAATAACCGACAAAGGTGTGCTCTGGGCGCTCAAAGAGAGCTTCTGGGGTGCCGACCTGTACGATTTGCCCTTCGTACATGACGATTACTTCATCTGCAAAGGTCAGGGCTTCGGTCTGATCGTGGGTCACGTAGATCATGGTGAAACCGAACTGCTTATGCAGGTATTTCAGCTGAGATCGGATCTCCCATTTTAGCTGGGGGTCAATTACAGTGAGGGGTTCATCAAAAAGGATTGCATTCACAGATTGACGAATTAGGCCGCGACCAAGGGAAATCTTCTGCTTGGCATCAGCGGTAAGGTGCTGTGCCTTGGTGTGAAGATTTTCGCTGAGGCCAAGCATTTCAGCAAGTTCTATGACCCGCGGTTCAATTTCCTCCATGGAACGACCTCTGTTTTTCAG
>JADGEP010000066.1:0-6696 GCA_016744275.1 Candidatus Krumholzibacteriia bacterium
GCCTAACAGCGGGGGCTTTTTTATAGAGTATTTTCGATTGAGCAAATTAGCTGACAGGGAACAATCCGTAGAGCAGTTCGCCGCAAATCCGAAATCACCAGGTGCCGGACGCCTGGTTCCACATGCCGTCCTCCGTTTTCCGAAATGAGAACCATTGCCCTCCCAGGCAAGACTCGACATAAGCGGAGGCGCACACCCGAACAAATACACCCTTCTCCCTATATGGGTCCGGAAAAACCAGATAGTTGGTCACATCCATAACGGTCCAACCCTTCTTCTTTTCACCAAACAGGTAGTACTGAATCGAGTCCCAGTCTTCCATTTCCAGATCGCCCTCGAAGCGCACACCGTCGTATTGGTAGGTCACGACAAGCACGCCCTCCCACTCCCGATACTGAACGATTTCACCCACGTCGCTGATCATCGGTGGTTGTGGAGGATACGGTTCCCGGGTCTCATCCGAGCAACCGGCAACAAGCAGGACGGTCAATAGGAGAAGGATTTTGCGGATCATAATTTTTTGGAATTCCTTGCTGAACAAACACCAGGACAACGCTTCAGGGCCGCGGCTGAACAATAAGCGGCAACTGTAGCACGCATTTGAATGTCTGACCTCAAAATAGTCACGCCCCTTGGCCCAGCCTAGTTCTTTCAGTTTTTGATAAAGTCTTAACGTATTCAAAAACAAGCCGATTATTGAGGGTGTGTGATGTGGCATTCGCCTATGCTGACCCAACCAAAGGCAGGACACTTGCGTCTCCAACGGACTTCCAGCGCAATCTGCAATTCCACAGTTCGGCGAAATCTGTTCTTGGGCCTTTCCATGCCCCTGCTGGCCTCTATTGCTTTCATTGGCGTTGCAGCGGCGGCGACGACTACACCAGATCTGCCAGACCTGCTTCAAAAACTGGAAAACAGCCGGGCCCACGAACGAGTGGAAATTCTCGTTGAACTGTCCCGCATCTGCAGCCGGAAAGATACCCAGCAAGCTTTAGTCTACGGGCAGCAAGGCTTGGTTCTGGCCGAATCTCTCGGCGATTCATCTCTGGTGGCCCGCGCCTGCAACCAATTGGCCTGGGCACATCAAAGCCGGGGAACGTATGCCCAGGGGTTGGCCTGGGCCCAACGTGGACAAACAGCCTCCCATGCGGTGGCCGATGGCAGAACAGAATCCCGAGCGCTCAATACCACAGGGGTGATCCATTGGCGCATCGGGGACTTTGACCAAGCTCTGTCTTACCTTCTGGATTCGCTGAGTGTTGCCCGAGCTATCGGTGATACTTCACGCATATCCTCTTCCTTGAATAATCTGGGCATCGTGCACTTGGAACTTGGCCAAAAAGAAGAGGCCCATGAACTGTATCAGCAGTCGCTGGCACTGCATCGCCGCTCGGGCAATCGGCGGGGACAGGCCAACGTCCTGAACAATCTGGGGCGCTTGTCCAAAATGATGGAACAGCCAGACAAGGCCCTCGAGTTTTATCGCTTGTCATTGGACATCCAGCGCGAAATCGGCAACGAAGCCGGCATGGTCAACACCTTCACCAATATGGGCAATTTGTACCTGCTGAAAGGCGAACGGTCGGAGGCCATGGCCCATTTTCGGGATGGCCTGAATCTGGCTTCACAGCTGGACGACACCTTGGGTGAAGGCGAAGCCCTGCTCGGCATGGGGCGCAATCATCGGGCCGCAGGCAGGCCAGATCTGGCCTTGGCCCGGTTGAACCAGGCCTTGGCTTTGCTGGACGATATCGGGGCCCGCCTACAGGTGAGGGATTGCGAATTGGAGCGGTCCCGAGCCCTGGAGCAGATGGGCCGGTACCAGCAGGCCCTGTCCTCTTACAAGATCTACAAGGCAGACAATGACAGCATCTTCAATGAAGACAGCCAATCCCAAGTGGCGGAAATGCAGGCCCGGTACGACCTGAACCAGAAACAACAAGAGATCCTGAGCCTCCAGAACGAAAAAGCCATGGTGACTTTGGTGCACGAGCACGACATTCTGCTGCGGAGATCACTCATTGGCGCCCTGGTCGTGGCGGGATTATTTGTCGTGATCGCCATACGCCTCATACGCGACAAGGCCCAGGCGAACCAAATGATCAGCCTGGCCCACACCGACCTCAAGGCCCAACACCGGGAGCTTGAGGCGGCAGTCAACGAGTTGCAGGCGACGCGAGATCGCCTGCGGGATGCCAATGAGGAATTGGAAGACGCCAGCCGTTGCAAGAGCGAGTTCCTGGCCAGCATGAGTCACGAAATCCGCACGCCACTCAACGGCATCATCGGCTTGACCGAGTTGACGGTGGACTCGGAACTGGGAACAGACCAGTTGGAGAATCTCTCATCCGTCCTGCATTCCGCCGATCACCTGATGGGCCTGTTGAATGATGTGCTGGATCTTTCCAAAATTGAGGCAGGCAAACTGATCATCGATACGGAGCCGCTGCTTCTGATTGAAACGGTGAGCGCCGCCACCAATGCCGTGGCGGTGATTGCGCGCAAGAAAGGGTTGCCGATCCGTCACACGGTCGACGACAGAGTACCCGCCGCTGTCATGGGCGATGCCGGGAGATTGAAACAGATCATCTTCAATCTTTTGAGTAATGCCCTCAAGTTTACCGAAGAGGGCGAGATTGTCGTGACTGTCTCTCTGGCCACGGACACTCAATTGAGCCAAAAACCAAGCCACGGTGCGGTCCCGATCTGTATCTCGGTGAAAGATACCGGAGCCGGCATCGCGGACAAGGACCAAGCCGAAATATTTGACGCCTTCCGTCAGTCCGGCAGCGCCGAAAACCGAGCCAAAGGCACGGGACTTGGTCTCAACATTGTGCACCAATTGGCGGTCGCCATGGGCGGCGGTGCATGGCTGGAAAGCCAGCTCGGAGTGGGCAGCACGTTCCATGTTTCGGCCATCCTGGGCGCCGCATCCGCCGAACAGATGTGCACGCTGCAACAACCTCACCGCGATCGATGCCAATCAGACGAAACACTGTACAGCATCCACGGCAAATTGAATATTTTGGTCGCCGAAGACAACAGTGTGAATTGTTTGCTCATTCGCAAACTGCTGCGCAAGCAGGGGCAATCCCCCGTCATTGTTGGCAATGGCCAAGAGGCGGTCGACAGGATTCAGGATGGAATATTTGACCTGGTATTGATGGATGTCATGATGCCTGAAATGAATGGATGGGAAGCCACGCGGGAGATTCGCAAACGGGAAGCGAACACGGCGAAAAACGGAACCAAAAAACTACCGGTTATTGGTCTTTCGGCGGGCGTGATGAAAGAAGAAATCCAGCAATGTTTCGCTGCCGGCATGGATGCATTCCTGCCCAAACCCATTCGCCTGGACGACTTGAAAACCACCATTGGCAGCGTGCTTGAAGCCCGCGATGGTGGCCCAGTGCTGGAGGGCACCGAGACAAAGTTTTGCGTCTAGCCGATTAGGAGACACGTGCTCGAGGATTGGGCCCTGTGTGCCCGTAGCGAATGCTTGAATGTCGTTTCTTGGTGCGCGGCTCTTCACGAGCGGCGACAACCCACTCAACCAATCAGTCCAGCTTCGACTTCGCGGCCCGCTATAATCTGCCCCTATGCTTCTCAATGATTCCATGAAATACCGACAAGCCCATGATCCTCATTGGCATGGCCGCGTCAACAGGACCAACGAAATGCGTTTTAAGCAACCGGCACCAAGCATTTATCAATCATGTTCTTCAATTCTTTGATGCGAACGGGCTTGGAAAGGTATTCGTTCATACCTGCCTCAAGACACTTTTCGCGCGAGCCCACCATGGCACTGGCGGTCAGCGCGACGATGATCGAAGAAGCCGCGGTTGTAGAAAGAGACCGAATCTCCCTGGTCGCCTGCAGGCCGTCCATTACTGGCATGTGGATATCCATCAGTATGATGTCGAAGTTCTGGTCCTTGAGGATATTGACAGCCTGCAATCCGTCTTTGGCCAGTTCGGCATGGTGCCCCAACTTTTGGAGAATGCGCAACGTTACGGCTTGATTGATGGGGTTGTCCTCCACCAACAGTATTCGAGCTTCCACATCCATCGTGGTCAGCTCTGCTTCACCGTACGCGGGTTCCAATGCCGTCGGCGTGAGGACATCAACCGGAACGATGGGCAAATCCAACTGAAAGCGGCTCCCGGCTCCAACTTCGCTTTCCACATGCACCGAGCCACCCAAGGCGCCCAGAATGCGTTTCACCACCGCCAAGCCCAATCCTCCGCCGTCGTTCCGCTTGGCGATGGTGCGGTCCACCTGCTCAAATTTGTCAAATATTCGAGTCAAATCATCTTGATGAATCCCAATACCCGTATCAGCCACAATGATTTGCAGGGTCGGTATACCGGTATCAGAGCGATAGTCGGAGCAGGTGACCTTGATGGCCCCTTCATCCGAAAACTTTATGGAGTTGTCGATCAGGTTCATCACCAACTGCGACAATCGATGTTTGTCACCCCTCAGCCTTTGAGGCAGGGCGGAGTCGATTTCGAGCCCCAGGTGCAGCCCCTTCTTGCGGGCATTGTCCGCCAACGAATTGATGGCAAAATTCAAGCATTCACGCAGGTCAAACTCTTCTCTAGCCAAAACCATTTCATTGTTTTCCGAATGCGACAAATCCAGAATATCGTTGACCAGGCGGTACAAATTGTTGGCCGAATATTGGGCAGTTTCCAGGCAAGGAAGCGAAGCCGGCGAAAGGTCCTCCAACATCGCCAACTCAAGGTTGGCGATGATGCCATTGAGGGGAGTCCGCAATTCATGACTCATGTTGGCGATGAATTCGCCTTTGATCCTGTTGGACACCTCTGCCTCGCGCGCACGCGCCGCCGCAGCAATTGATTCAATCTTCAGGCGTTCATTGTCCAGGCGGCCATGGGCATGACCCACGAGGGTTCCGAGCCTTTTCATCAACCGAAGATGCTCGGGCGAAAAGAACGATTTTTTACTGCTGAAAAAGGAAAGCAGTGTTTTCTGGTTCTGGTGCTCAAGTGGAATGCACAAACCTGAGGCAAGGCCCATCTGGTCTCGAACCAAGCCAAATGAAGTGCTGCGCTTCAGGTCAAATAGTCGCATCGGATGGCCGGCCAACGCACGCTGCGGCAATTCGCTTTTCCGCCAGGGAAGCGCGGCGATTTGAGGCGACGTGGCCGCCAGAACGATCAGACCTTCTTGTTCTCCAAACAGATGCAGCACACCTTCATCGCACTGTATGTATTCCAGGATGAAATCCATGGCCAATTGGAACGCTGCCCGAGAGTCTTTCGCCAATTGAACCGCATCCAAACAGTATAGAAGAGCCTCTGCTTCATTGCGCGCGTCTTGTTCGCGAACGAGAGTGCGCTGCAATTCCAAGGCCGATTCGCGCAGATTGTCGAAGCCCACCCCACCACCCCTAATTCACTTCCGTATCACGAAATAGAACCACCGAGATCATCAGATTCCCGTGCGCATTTTCCTGGGCCAAATGGCAACCTTGTTCACCAAAGGTGAAGGTCCCCAAAAAGGGCTCGTTTCCCAGCGCTTTGTTAACGTGCTCGGCCACCTTGGATATTCTATCGCCCACCGTGAGCATGCAACCGGCACAGTACACAACCAGACCGCCCAGAACGGGCGCCTCCGGATTGGAACTCGCCTCGCGCGCAGCGTCGGTCACCCGTTCGGCCCGGACAACCAATTGGTCGCGCGTGCCTTTCATCAGAATCAACTCTGTACCGGTTTCAACTTCTGCGAACAAGTGAAGGGTGCCATCAGTATCCATATTGGCCGGATGCATGAGCGTAAAGTGTTCGACCCCAACGGCTTCATCCACCATATAGCCAAGTGGCGCCAGGCTGGATTCAGCCAGGATATTCCCGCCTTCGACAACCCACTTCGTCAACTGACCACCGGTCCATTCGTTGTAAACTTCGGTTGCGGGTCTTCCGTCGATGGAAATGATCTTCCGGCCTTCAGCCTCTGTTACGGTGCCGCGGCATGAGGTGGGGTCGTATCCGCTATGGAAGGCAAAGCTGGTTTCCACTGACGGGAACAGAGCGGTGATCACAACGCCATTGTCGTAGGTTTTGCCGCCAGCGATTTGTGTCCAGTGCCCGGCAATGGCGTTGTCGGCCGCACTGCCCCCCGCCACAGGAACATTTTCTCCCACCACATCAGCAATCCCATGCAACAGGTCTTCCTCTGTTCCTGGCGCGGCGCTGATCCAGATCAAGGAAGGTGTTTCGTCCGGACGTCCCGAGTTTTCCAGGGCTTGTTCCATGGCCGCCGTAGCCGCTTCACGGGGAGAGTCGTCAATTTCCGCCCCGCCCACTCCATAGTTCCCATTTGGGTCCGAAATCACAAACAAGCCCATGGCCGCCGAATTGTTCCCCCAAACGCCCTCTTCGTTCATGATGGAACGGCACGAAGACCCGCCCAGGAGAAGGGATTCTTTGCCTACCGATTTGATGCCGTTGGAAATTATTTCCGCATCGTGAGATTCTGTATAAAAAGCCACAATCCAGGAGGCTGATTCGACTAAATCTGGGCCCAAACCACTCAGGCATTCGCGAACAGCCTCGATAGTGTCCGTGATTGATGAGGCGACCGTGCCGCACCGGAACCTCGTCGCGGTGCTGCTTGATATGGGGCTAGAGGTCATTGGTGAAAGCGACAAATCATTCTCCTTGTTGGAGA
>JADGEP010000066.1:6706-13122 GCA_016744275.1 Candidatus Krumholzibacteriia bacterium
GATTAAGGATTTATTTACGCATCAAGGGTGGGAACCGGCGTGCCAAACGAGGGCAGCAGGCGCCAATTTGGAATTGTCGGCGCCCCCCCTACATTGGGCCCAATTTTGTCAAATTTCAATGAATAGGAGAACATCATGGTCTGTATGGTCATGGGAATAGTCGCGACATTGTTTTCGGTAGCAGCCTGCGACACCCAGGTCCTGACAATCCCAGGCGAGCACGATCCCCAGGGCGTCACTTTCGAAACCACACGGAACGCCTCAAGTGAAGGCCAATGCAACTTGCAGGCCAATTCTATTTGCCCGGATACCAACGGCCTATCTGACCCCGGGTTGACGAAACGAATTTTGAAGGCGGCGCCAGGCAGGCGTGCTCAGCCGCAATTTGTTCCGGTTCCATGGACTTCTCCCAAAAACCTCGGACAGTGCGGGACAACTGGGCATACCAGTGCGATCTGTATGAGGCGCGGCATAGAACACCCCATATTGGATTTGAAATCTCCTGTTTTTCGCAGCAAGCAGACTGATTGAGGCCGGTCCTCGGCTTTGAGATCCCCCCAAGGGCTAGTCAGTACCGATCTGGCCCCCTAATCGACCAACGTGTATTCCAGCGTCGCCACTACTCTCACCTTTTTGATTGTGGGTGTGCTGCTGTCGCGGTCCTGGATGCTGAACTGGCCCTGCCGCGCATTGCGGATTTTGCCAAGGCGGCTGCCCGAATCAGCGGCGAACTTTTCGGCCACTTCGCGGGCGTTGCGGGTCGCCTCTTCGATCATCTCGGGCTTGATGCTGTTCAGGCCCGTGAAGAGAAACTCCGTGCGGGCTTCGTAGTCCTGGCCGGATATGGCCAGACCCTGTTTCCCCAGTTCTACGATCCGAGTCATGGCAGCCCGGACAGCCTCGATGTTGCTGGTATAAACCGTGATGGTGGACGACCCAACGTAGCGCAGGTTCGGCTGATTTCCGCCATAGCTTTGGGCCTGCCGATCGGTGACCGATGGCACAGACGAGGTGATGTCTTCGTCAGTGAAACCCGCTTCGGTGAGAAAGGCGATGACCAGATCATTCTTGACCTGGATTTGGTCGTAGAGACGGTTCAAGTCGTCACTGGCCTCATTAAATTTGATGGGCCAGATTGCGATGTTGGCCGGGACCTCTCGTTCGCTGAGGCCTTTTACCGTGACGGTGCGGTCCATGTCCCGGGCAGATAAAAAACCGTCACGGGCGAAATGACCCAGCAGCGCCAGGCCCAGGCACAACAAGGCGCCCAGGATCAAAGCTTCGGGGATTCGGTTCGGCTTCATCTGTAGTCCTCCTGGTGGACAGGTCGCCCTGTTCCTGCAATGTCTTCGTGCCTTTATCCTACTTGAGCAAAACCAACCTGCCCACAGCACTCTCGCCGCCGACCCGCAACCGGTAGCTGTAAGCGCCGGATGGAACCGGTCTCCTACTCCCATCCCTGCCATCCCAGCCTATCGTCACTGGTCCCCGAGAATATTGCTCACTTTCGGCGAGTCGGCGCACCAGGTGCCCTGCGGTGTCAAACACCTCCAGTGAAATGCTGCCACCTCGAATCAGATCAAACGCAATAGTCGTGTGCGGATTGAACGGATTCGGATACGCCGCGCGCAAGACGAATGACTTCGCCGTCGCGTCCGGCACATCGCTCAGCCCCTGCCCTTGCTGGCAGGCGTCCAGCACGCCGTCGCCATTCCAATCACGGGCGGGGTGGGCAGCAATCTCCACAGAATCATCCTCGCCATTGGTATCGCAATCCAAGGCAGCGACCGACGTGCAGTCCAACTCCTGAACGACAATCGTCCCTTCGGTCACGGCGTACAAATAGGGGAAGCGGTAGCTGGTATTAGCTCCCGAGATGAACGCCAGATCACCGTAAAAGGCAACGGCGGACGGATCGGAAATGTCAAAAGTGCGGACAAACCCGGCAGCACACGACACGTAAACGATGTCGCCGGCGAGAGTGAACGAAAGAGCCTCGTCGCCCACGGCCAGATCCGCCAGAATCACCGGAGACGCCGGATTCGAATGATCCCGCAGCAGCAGTTCGTTGTCCGTAGTCAGCCCGATGAACAATTCATCCCGGACAACAAAATCAATGAAAAGTCCGCCGCGGTTGGTGATGTACGCGGGATTCTGCGGATCAGAAATGTCGTAAAACCAAACCCCACTATCCTCGCCAATATAGGCCAGATCGCCGCTGCAAACGACGTGAAGCGGTAAGCCATGGCCAGTGGAAAGACTGTTCACCTCGACGGGGGCATGGGCATAGGTCGCATCGTATATCCGCAGTTTTCCTCGCGAGTCGATCACGTATACAGTCGAGCCTTTGACACCGATGCTTTCAGCGGGCCAGGAATAGGGCTTCTCACCAAAATCCACTGGGCTGGCCGGATCGGCCAAGCCATACACCCGCAAGCCCGTGTCCGTGGCGGCATAAAGCACGCCCCGCACCAGCTCAAGATCATTGATCGGAGACGGTGCCGTGATCACGGCTCCAGGCACCGGTAGCGCCGGATCGCGCAGGTCGATCACTTGAAAGCCACCGTCCTGCTGCAACAACCACCCCCAGTCGCCGCCTATTGCAAACCCGTCCGTAGCCAGGCCAAGACCATGGGGCACCACGGCCAGTGCAGAAGACGACTCGACCGTGCCGGGGTCCAGAAGAAGCAGGCCATGTTCTCCACACGCGGCCACCAAAAAGTCGCCAGCCAAGTCGACCTGGCGGATGCCCGGCGCGACCAACGATCCGGACACAGCCGGGCTCGGCGGCGAGGAAACGTCGATGAAGAGCAGGGTGCCGTCGGCCGCCGGGGTAAGCACCTGGTTGCCGTCTGAGCGCACTGAAATCAGGGGGACACTGGTGTCCAAATTGCCGAGCAGTTGGGGCGACGAAGGCACCGATACATCCCAAATCTGCAGACCAGCCACACCAACCACGTAAACCCTGTCGCCTTCCAGATCCAGAGCGGTTGTTCCCGCAGGCAGAGCGACCTGCCCGATCACTATCGGCAGGTTCGGCATAGCCAAGTCGTAGATCCACAGATCCGCAGCGCCCACCACGGCAGCAAGGCCGCCACCGACATCCACATCCAGGGCGCCTCCGGGTGGGCCGGGCGCCATGGACTCGAGCTTCGGGCCGGTCAGGCCATAAGCATTGGTGGTCACCAGTCCCCCCGGCGCATCAGCGACGTAGACGTAGCCACCATCCACAGCCATGGCCACCGAACTGCCTGGCGTATTGACGGTACCGAATGTCGCACCATGGGGACTTGTGGTGGCCAATCGAAAATCGACCCGCCCATCCGGGGTGGATGTCACCGAAAAATCGCCCCCGAAGGCTACTGCATGGACCTGGTCGACGCTGCCGAAGATCGACGTATTTTCAAATTCACCAGTTCCCGAAAGCTCAGACACAATCCACGAACCGGCGGCGGTGTAAACCACATCACCGGCCACAACCACCTGTTCGAAGGGTTGCCAGTACTCTATGCGGTCGACTGGATGGGACAAAGCCGAGTAGTCCAGGCACTGGGCCGTTGCTGGCCGAGCGCTGACAAATGCCAAAAGACCGAACACCAAAACGGCGCCAGCCCAAAGTGAATTGCGATAATACTTCAGGTGATTGGACATGGAATGGCCCCCCCTGCTGAATCGTTTCGGATACAGACGAACGCACAGGCCCTGAATGAGGATTGCCTCAGCGGCTCCCCAAAAGGTCGTGTGGTCGAATCATTTTACCGAATGGGTACCCAAAAGTCCACCCGCAGCGCAGGGTATGCTTTGTCCGCAATTACCCACCGGGCACTCTTTTTTTTACTGAGATCTGCAAAAACACCCCAGCCCAAGCTGAGGTGTTCCTCGCACAAAAATGCACCTCGTTTTCAGAGAATCCTATTGATTCCCATGGCACCCGTGCTCTCACGGCTTTTCGTCTCCGACTAGTTCGGCAAACCAATTTCCTTGCGGTACATGCCGGAACAAACAACGTACTTTTCCCCGTCGCTACCCTTGACCAGCTTGAAAAAAGTCTTCTTGGGCTTCAAGCCCTTGGCGCCAGGTTTCTGGTACACGTAATTGACCCAGCCGGTGCCGTCGGCCAAGGCGCCTTCCACGATTTCGTCCCGGAACATCTTGCCCTTGAAATCGGGAATTCCCCGGTAGCTTTTACCAATGAGCTTGCTTTTGGGATGAGCCACGATGGTGACATTGGCATCGTATACGAACACGTATTCGGTCGGATTGTCGCGGTTCTTGTAGGGGTGCTCACCGCCTGAAATTTGGGCCAATGTTGCGGGAGCATTGGCGACAATTTCCTCACAGACCTGATCGACCAGAGCCACCAACGCATCCTCCCTGGTTTCTTCGGCCACGGCAACAGAGGCCACGATGATGCAGGCCAGAACCATCACGGCCGGATACAGTGTGGATTTCTTCATGAAATGCCCTTTCAGCATATTTTTTATCCGGGCCATAGCTTAGCAATGGAATGAGTCTGCCAAACGCCGCGGGGTTAGTGAGTATATCGGGTCAAATACAGATTGCTTTAGTTGGATTTATTCCGTGCAGCAGTGATCAACGCCCTAAATCAAACCGCCGCTCCAACTCCTGAAATTCCGGACTCGCCACAAATCCGCTCCAACGCGGATCCAAACGCATCAACGGGATCGTCAATCGCCCAGGTCGGGCTTCCAACCTCTCTGCAGCCAACATTCCCGCAGTCTCATAATTGCCGAGAATGGCGTAGGTCAGCGCCAGATTGTCCGCCGGTATCACCGCAGATTCGGCATCCTTTACAAACGGCATCAATTCCACCGCGCGCCGGGCGGCGGCGATGGCCAAATCCCCGCGGCCCAGAGAAGCCAGGATCGGCCCCAGATCCGAGTACGGGCGGAAATCTGCGGGATCGTCCACCACCTTGCCCTCCAACAATTTCACGGCTGCTGCGCGAGCTGAACGGGCCCGAGCCGAGTCCCCCAGGGCTTCATAACAGCGCGCTTGATAGGCCGAGCGCGCCCACAACGTGGTTTGGTCTTCGAAGAACTCGGGAAAGGCGTCGGCCACCTCGAGTGCGGCCAGATACTGGCCATCAAAGAATTCCAACTTGAACCGATAACCGTCAGCGATCGCATGGTCAGCCGACGGCATGCGCTCGACCACCCGTCGAATCGCCTTGATGTCGCCCTTCCAGGCCAAGTAGGGGCGGGTCTGAAAATAATACGATCCTGCCACATCAGGCGAAATGGAAATGGCCCGCTCATAGGCTGCGATGGAAGCTGCGTAATTTCTGTTCAAGAACTGGGTTGTGCCCAGCTCCTGGGCTGCTGTGGAATCCATCGGGTCCAGTTCGAGCACCCGAGTGTTGATTCTGACGGCCTCATCAAGATTGCCTTGGCGTTTGCTCAGCGTCGCTTTCCATGACAGAACATCGGTGTCCTTGGGGCGATCACGGCCGGCCAGATTGATTTCAGCCACGGCGCGATCGTAATCGCGGAAGCAGCGGTAATAATAGAGACCCAACGCCATGTGTGAATCCGGGGCATTGGGCGCCAACCGCAGCGCTTCGTCGGCCGCGTCCTTGGCCGCTTCACAACGGCCGCCGTCGCGATCACCGCCGTGATAGCGCCACGAGTGTGCCCGCGACAGCCACGCCCAGGCCTGATGGAAATTGGGATCCATATCCACCGCACGCTCGAACATCTGTTGGGCAAGCTCACCCGTCGGTTCCCTGGTCAGGGCATCCTGACCGCGCAAGTAGGCCTGGTAGGCATCCGCATTGGTCGTGGGCTTTTCATCACTGGTTGCGCTGTGCCCCGCCACCAAGACAACGCCCAGTGCCTCGATGACTTTGGTGGCGATCGTGGTCTGGACTTCGAAAATGTCATCCATATTCGAGTCGTAGGTTTCGCCCCAAACCCCGGTGTCATTAGCCACACGGACCAACTGCGGCGAAATGCGGACGCGGCTGCCTTCGTTGTTGCGCGCCCAGCGAACGGTGCCGTCCAGAATGTAGTCTACGGAGAAGTCCGCACCGATCTGCTGCATGGTTTTGCCCGAGCGCTGGTACTGGAACGAACTGCTGCGGGAGATCACCTCCAGATCCTCAACCGAAGCCAAACGCCCGATGATTTCTTCGGTCACGCCCGAGGCAAAATATTCATCATCCGGCGCGCCCAAATTTTCAAAAGGAAGCACGACGATGCGGGATCCGGCTGTCGCCGGATTGGCGGCGACTTCGGTATTCGCTGTCATCAGAGGTTGGTCGCCAGCCCCATCAATGCCGCCCCGTTGCGAAACCACGCCTAAAATTGCGGCAACCAATACCGCGGCCACCACGGTGCCGACCAACCACGGCTTTGTACGGCGCGGTTGCGGCACAGCAGCCGTCGCCACAGTCG
>JADGEP010000670.1 GCA_016744275.1 Candidatus Krumholzibacteriia bacterium
TCCCGGCTCAATCCGGTGGACGCGCTCAGCTACGAATAATCCAGGCCACGTGAATTTGGTCGCGGCGATCTGTGGTGGCGTGGTTGAAAATGTCCACCATCGTTCCCTGGATGTTTCCGATCCCCATGGATAGGATGGTCACGAACATCAGGGGTTCGAGAAGTGAACGGGTGAAATTGAAGAAGGATTTGCAATAACTTGCGATTGTGGTATGATCCCAAGTCCCTTCCTGAGGGATGGGAAATTTGAGCCCAAGGGGGAATGATCTGCTCAAACCTGGAGGACCATCATGAATTCAAGCAAACATTTCGTAGTCGTGCTGCTTCTGATTACCCTGGGAACCTTGCCTGCTCTGGCAGACTCGGTGTTCGAAGGCTGGAACGACGGCGGTCTCAATGGTTGGGTTGCAAACACTGGCTACACCTCCGTTGAATGGCTTCCCGATGGCGGTGCTGATGACAGCGGATATCTTTTTTCCCATGGGAATAATGGCTTCGCCGGTGC
>JADGEP010000671.1 GCA_016744275.1 Candidatus Krumholzibacteriia bacterium
AATCACAGGTATCAACATGAACCTTCTACAGAACGCCACATCCCCCTATCTTCTCCAACACGCCAATAACCCCGTTCACTGGCACGAGTGGAACGACGATGCTCTCGCAAAAGCCAACGCCGAAGACAAGCCCCTCTTTCTCCCAATAGGTTATGCGGCTTGTCATTGGTGTCATGTGATGGCACACGAGTCCTTTGAAGATGAGGCAACCGCAGCCATTATGAACGAGCACTTCATCAATATCAAAGTCGACCGCGAAGAACGCCCCGACATCGACAATATCTATATGAAAGCCGTGATTGCGCTCACCCAGCGCGGCGGCTGGCCCATGTCCGTTTTTCTGACCCCCGATCTAAAACCTTTCTACGGCGGCACCTATTTCCCTCCGGTGCCGCGCTACCAGATGCCCTCCTTCCAGCAGCTACTGACCGGCATCGCTGCTACCTGGGCAGACGATCGCACCCAGATCGACAGCGTCAGCGAGACACTCACACGCCAAATCC
>JADGEP010000672.1 GCA_016744275.1 Candidatus Krumholzibacteriia bacterium
GGTATTCAGACCGTGGCCTTAATGGCTCGATGAGATTCCGGATGTGCCAGCCCCTGGATTCTATTCTCTCTTTCACTCCAATAGGCCTTTGCCTCAGTCACCGCGATTGAATGAGATACCATGATTCAACCGACCCTATCAAATGAAGACCGGACGATGACCAGCCTATTTGAACGTTATCTGACCGTATGGGTGGGATTGAGCATCATCGGTGGCATTCTTCTGGGGCGTATCACGCCCGGCTTGGCCGGAACTCTAGACGGCATGTCGATCAATGTAAACGGCGCGCCCGTGGTCTCGATTCCTATCGCAGTATGCCTGTTCTTCATGATGTACCCCATCATGGTGAAGATCGATTTTACGCGTGTGGTGCAGGCCGGCAAGAGCGGCAAGCCCATCTTCCTGACGTTGTTCGTTAACTGGGCCGTGAAGCCGTTCACGATGTATGCACTGGCGTCGGTGTTTCTGGGTGTTCTGTTCCGAGGTTTCATCGGTCCCGACG
>JADGEP010000067.1:0-2295 GCA_016744275.1 Candidatus Krumholzibacteriia bacterium
GTGGAAGGCTACACCCAAATGCTCCATTTCCTTCTCACACCCACCGAACGGCAACGTGTGCGTGAAATCTTCCGTTCGGTCTGGGTGGGCGAAGCCATGCTCCTGGACTCGGGACACCGCCCTGAACAGCTGCCGGGACCGGCCCAGCGGTTCCTGATTTGGTTGCGCCGCGTGAAAGTGCTCGGATTGGTCTCATTCAGGGCTGCTCGGGCTCTGGCCTCCGGTTGATCCGCCTCAGTTCCTGATTTCTCTGCTTTCCCTCCTTGACTTGGACTCTCATTTGAATTAATACTTCATTGGACGAAGTAAATGCGCCACGTCCGAGCGTTTCTATCGGGTATCTGGGAGTTTTACTTTATATCATGAAGGTTAGTGACCTCGACGAAATGCTCGGTGCGCCCGCTCGATTGGCCATCATGGCCACGGTGGCGTCTTTGCCATCCTCGCGAGGTGTGTGCCGCTGGACGTTCACGTCATTGCGGCAGGAAACCGGGCTGGCCGACGGTAACCTTCACGTGCAGACCCGAAAATTGGTGGCCGCAGGTTACCTGCACAGCCACCGGGTGCGGCACGGCAATCGGCTGGTGACCTGTTTTGGCCTGACCGACCTGGGGCGCGGGGCGCTGCGGGATCTGGTCCTTCGCTTGAAAGAGGCCCTCACCAGCGGGCCGGGCTTCAGCGACCTGAACGAAAACAAAACCAAAAATCCGCGCACCGACGGTTCCCGCGTCTGGTGACCGCCGGAAAAACACGAACAAAGGCGAGGCCCAGGACATGAAGATCGCCATCGGAGCCGACCACGGCGGCTTCGCATTGAAACAGAAACTCAGCGAACATTTGCGCGGCCAGGGCCACGAAGTGCTCGACATGGGGACCAACTCTGAGGCGGCGGTGGACTATCCCACTTACGCGCGCAAGGTTGCCGAAGCGGTGGCCGGCGGTGCTGCCGTGCGGGGTATCATGATCGACGGCGCCGGCATCGGTTCGTCGATGGTGGCCAACAAGGTGCCCGGCGTGCGGGCAGCCATGGCCTACGATTTGAGCAGCGCACGCAATGGCCGCGAACACAACGACGCCAACCTGCTGACTCTCGGCGCGGGTTTGATCGGCGGCAATCTTGCCGCCCAGATTGTCGACGTATTCCTGAATACGGAGTGCAACGAAGCGCGGCACAAGCGCCGGGTGGCGATGATCAATGAGGTGCAGGGAGCTGGTGCTGCGGCGCCAACGATGATTGCGCCGACCGTTGCTGCCGCTGGCCTCGGCGACCTGACGGAGGCCGACATGGCCCGCATCGTCGAACGGTTGCAAGGCCTGATGGGATCCAGTGTCGGTGGCGTGTACCACGGCGGGCCGTGCGTTGGCAGTTGCCCCGACACAGCCCGTCAGTTCATCGAGTTGGGCGCCCGTCGCCTCACTTCGGGCCCGGCTTCACCCGGACGCATCCCTGAAGAATTGGCCCGGTATATTGACCACACCATTCTCAAGCCGGACGCCACCGTGGCGATGGTCGAGACGATCATTTCCGAGGCCCGCGAGCATTCCTTCCGCAGCGTTTGCGTGAACCCCTGTTGGGTCAAAAAAGTGGCCGATGGATTGCGCGGCACACCGGTGCTGACCTGTTCAGTCGTCGGCTTCCCTCTTGGGGCCGCTACGCCGGACATCAAGGGCATGGAAACCCGCAAGGCCATCCGCGACGGCGCCAAGGAAATCGACATGGTCATCAACGTGGGCCGGCTCAAGAGCGGCGACGATGACTACGTCTTCAAGGACATCCTGGCGGTGACCGAAGCCTGCCGCGACGGCAGCGCCGTCAGCAAGGTGATCATCGAGACGGCACTTTTGACCGATGAGGAAAAAGTGCGCGTTTGTGAATTGTCGAAGCGGGCGCGGGCCAACTTCGTCAAGACTTCGACCGGGTTTGCCTCCGGTGGGGCCACCGCAGAAGACATCGCCCTGATGGCTTCGGTGGTGCGCGGCGCCGGCATGGAGGTCAAGGCCTCCGGTGGCATTCGAAACTTCAGCGACGCCAAGCGCATGATCGACGCGGGGGCCACCCGCATCGGCGCCAGCGCCAGCATCGCCATCGTCCAGGAAGCCCAAGGCAGCCAGGGTGTCACGGTTAGTGCGTAGTAGCAAATAGTGCTGAGGAGCAAAACATGGTCGACTTGAGAACCTATTGTGTCATCGACAGTCTGCAACCGCAGTTCGCGTCGTTCCAGGCCACCATTGCCCAGGGCTTTTTGCCCAAAGTACTGGAAGGGGAAAAACTCGGCATCGTATTCAATATGGCTT
>JADGEP010000067.1:2305-3791 GCA_016744275.1 Candidatus Krumholzibacteriia bacterium
AAATCAACCGGGTCATGGACATCGCGCTCAAGAGCACCGATGTCACACCCGGCATGCAAATCGTCGAGCGCAACTTCGGCATGCTCGAAGTGCACTCGGACAGCCAGGCTGATGTGCGCCAGGCCGGTCAGGCTATTCTCGACACCCTGGAATTGAGCGAGGATCAGCGCCTGAAGCCCCGCATCATTTCGGATCAGGTGGTGCGTCATCTCGATGACCACCAGTGCATGCTGATCAACCGCATGCGCCACGGCAACCTGATCCTCGCGGGCCAGACGTTGTTCGTGCTGGAAGTGGAACCGGCCGGATACGCAGCCCTGGCTGCCAACGAAGCCGAAAAAGCCGCCGATATCAACATTTTGGAAGTGCGGGCCGTGGGCGCGTTCGGCCGGGTGTACATCGGTGGCGAAGAGAAAGACGTGGAGGTGGCTCGACCCGCGGCCATCGCGGCCCTCGAGGCCATCAACGGACGAGCTCAGAAGAAGTAGTTGTTAGCACTCAGATAGACAGTCACGAAAATTTTGACAGGAGGAAAAGAAATGGCAGACGCACTGGGAATGATCGAATGCAGAAGCTTCACCGCCACGGTTGAAGCCGCCGACGCGATGGTCAAGGCCGCTCGCGTGGACCTGGTCGGATACGAAAAAACCGGTGGTGGCTACACGACCGCCATCGTGCGTGGCGACGTTGCTGCCGTGAAGGCTGCCTGTGACGCTGGCCAAACCGCCGCCACTCGCGTGGGCGAAGTGGTATCGGTTCATGTCATCGCACGGCCTCACGCCAATGTGGATCAGGTGATTCCGCTGGGTCGCCAGGACGAAAGCTAGGCCGAAATGAATCTCGCAAAAGTTCTCGGACGGGTGGTC
The DNA here is from genome assembly GCA_016744275.1 of Candidatus Krumholzibacteriia bacterium. Taxonomy (GTDB): domain Bacteria; phylum Krumholzibacteriota; class Krumholzibacteriia; order LZORAL124-64-63; family LZORAL124-64-63; genus JAGRNP01. The sequence continues at coordinate 3,172 of JADGEP010000067.1, forward strand.
TCCACCCAGAAAGAGTCCAGCCTGGACGGCCTGAAGCTGCTCATGCTCGGCATCACCGGACCCGACGGCAAGCCCACCGGTGGCAGTGTCGTGGCGGTTGACGCGGTGGGCGCCGGCGAGGGCGAGTACGTCTTGTACGCTTCGGGGTCATCAGCCCGGCAAACGGTCACCACGGATGGCAAGCCGGTTGATGCGGTGGTCATGGCCATCGTAGACAGTTGGGACATCGGCGGCAAAGAGCGTTACCGGAAAGGTGACGACTGATGCGCCGGCTGACAGACCAGCAAGTGGATCGCATTGCTCAGGAGTTGGCAGGGCGCATGGGAGCGGGGCAAGTTGGGGCAGGGACGCCTCCGACGGCCAGGCCCGCTGCGGCCGGATACACCGCATCGGCGGGAGCCTATACGGCCCCTGCCACGGCGGTTGATCCGCGACTCATGAGCCGTCACGGTGAGGGCGATGGGGTCTTCAATACGATCGACAATTGTATTGAGGCGGCCCGCACCGCATTTGTCGCTTTGAATGCATCCACGTTGGCCAAACGCACGGAAATCATCGCGGCCATCCGGGAAACCATGATGCGTGAAGGCGATGACCTGGCTCGCCAGGCCTGGCAGGAA
>JADGEP010000067.1:3801-13112 GCA_016744275.1 Candidatus Krumholzibacteriia bacterium
AAACCACCACGGGCGACAACGGACTGACGCTCATGGAGTGGGCTCCGTTTGGCGTGATCGGCGCGATCACCCCGACGACCAATCCCACCAGTACGATCATCTGCAATACAATTGGCATGTTGGCGGCCGGCAATAGCATCGTTTTTAACGTGCATCCTGGCGCTGTGGCGTGTTCCATGGCCACGGTGCGCCTGCTCAACCAGGCCATTGTTTCGGTGGGCGGGCCAGCCAATCTGGTCACGGCCATCTCGAAACCGACCATTGAATCGGCCACGGAACTGATGCACCACAAGGGCATCAACCTGTTGGTGGTCACCGGTGGTCCGGGCGTGGTCAAGGCGGCCATGAAATCGGGCAAGCGCTCCGTCAGTGCCGGACCGGGCAACCCGCCGGTGGTGGTTGATGAAACAGCAGATCTGGCCAAAGCTGGGCGCGACATTGTCTATGGCGCGAGCTTCGACAACAACGTGATCTGCGTCGATGAAAAACAGGCCTTCGTGGTGGCTTCAGTGGCCGATGAACTGCTCAAGCAGATGCGGGCCAACGGTGCCTATGTGCTGGATCAATCCGAACTGCGGCGCCTCGAAAAAGTCATCTTCGACAAGTTTCCAGGACCGCGCACCCACGGCACCATCAACAAGAATTGGGTGGGCAAGAACGCCGACGTGATTCTTGCGGAGATTGGCGTCCGCGTGGGGCCCGAAGTACGCCTGGTTGTGGCCGATGTGCCTGAAGATCACCCCTTGGTGTGGTCCGAACAATTGATGCCGGTGCTGCCGGTGGTGCGGGTCTCGGATGTGAACCGCGCCATTGATCTGGCCAAGGAGTCCGAACACGGCTTTGGCCATTCGGCCAGCATGCACTCGCGCAATATCGACAACCTCAGCCGGATGGCGCGCACCATCAATACGAGCATCTTCGTCAAGAACGGCCCCATCGTGGCTGGCCTCGGGGCCGGCGGCGAAGGCTTCACCAGTTTCACCATCGCCAGCCCCACGGGTGAAGGCCTGACCACGGCGGTCAGTTTTTCGCGGCGCCGGCGGTGCGTGATGGTCGATCACTTCAGAATCGTTTAACGATGAGGACCGTGTCATAATATGCATCAGGCTTTGGCGCTCTTGGAATTCAGCAACGTTTCGGCGGGCGTGCTCGCAGTGGACCGGATGTTGAAAAAATCACCCGTGGCTTTGCTGCGGTGCGGCTCGGTGCACCCCGGCCGGTACCTGGCTTTGGTGGGTGGTTCGGTAGCCAGCACCCAGGAAGCTCACGCAGCTGGTGCGGCGGTGGGCTGTGAACAGAACGCGTTGGTGGACGATGTCTTTCTGGGCGATCCGCATCCGTTGCTGAACGCCGCGGTGATGGGCGAGCGTGTGGCTCCGGCCGGAGATGCCGTGGGGCTATGCGAGATCAGCAATTCGCCTGCTCTTTTGCGCCTGATGGACGCCTTGCTGAAAGACGTGCCCATCGGCCTGGTGGAAATTCGCCTCGCCGATGACCTCGGTGGGCACGCTCTGGCGGTGTTTGATGGCGATCTGCCCAACGTGCAGGAGGCCTTGAATATGGTCGCGGAGCGCCTTGGCGAAACCGCGCAGCAATTGGGGTCGGCGTTGTTGCCGAGGGTGGATGAAACCCTGCGCGAGGTCCTGGGCACCGGCACCAAATTTGGGGCCTGCGCCAATTGGACACCTGAAGGCGCCGAAATCCTGCAGACGGAGGGTTGAGCAGATGTTCCTGGGCAAAGTGATCGGCCGGATGGTGTGCTCGGTGGTCTATGAAGGCATGGAGGGCGTGCCCCTGTTGTGGGTGCAACCGCTGGACAAACACCAGAAGCCCCAAGGCCATCCATTCGTATGCGCTGACGGGACCCGCATGGCCGGCCAGGATGAAGTTGTCTATTGGGAAGCCAGTCGCGAAGCGGCCCTGACCTTGGAGCCGTCTTATGTGCCGGTGGACCACGCGGTCGTTGGCATTGTCAATGATGTGCAGATTGACGACGAGGTCAGCGGATGATTCTGGCGCGCGTCACCGGGCGCATCACCTCGACGATTCATCATCCGGACATGGCAGGGCACCGTTTGTTGGTGCTCGACAAGCTGGATGCCCAGAGCCAACCCAATGGCGGGTATGTGATTGCCATCGACACCGTGGGGGCCGGTTATGGCGAGACGGTGATCATGTTGGATGAAGGGAATGGCGCACGGCAAATCCTGGGCGTCGACGGCATGCCGGTGCGGTCGGTCGTGGTGGGGATAGTGGACGACGTTGGTTGACTTCACTGGACCGGATTTTTAGATCACGAAACTCTGTTATTCTGCGTCTATTTGTCGTATTCTCATATTGTCATGTGGGTGGGAGCACTCAAGGCCGTGTTGATACGGTCGCTGGGCCAAACCATCCTGAAAAGATATGAATGCATTTGGAGGCGCCCGCTATGAATCTTGGAAAAATCGCAGGAATTTTTGTGGCGACTCTCATGGTTTGTGCTGCGGCCGCCGCCTTGGCGACTGTACCTGACGTCTCACCATCATATGCTGAGCGGGCGTATACGGGCCCCGAGACTGCAGTGATGTTCAACGTTCCCAATGGGAGCGGCGACGCTTTCACCAGCGCGTCAATAATTGGCGGCACGGTGGATGCAACCATCACGTTGACTCTTCTGGTTTTTCCCGATACTCCTGTCGCCAACTTCCCGTTTGAAGATTGTTGGATTCAGTCAGCCGACGGTGGCCTGGTTTCCTGCACCGGTGGCGCGACCGCTGATTTCAATACCGACGCTTTAGGCAAGACCACCTGGGGCACCCCTCTGCAGGCCGGAGGCTCCAGCGAGGCCCTTACCGTGGTGTATATTTCTGGTGCCGCATTGACGTCTGGCCCAGGCTTGGCTATTAGCCACAACAGCGCCGACATCAATGGCGACGGTTCCGTCAACCTCACCGATGTGCCTCTTTTTGCTGATGGTTTCCATGGCGGTACATACGATTTTAGTTCGGATTTCGTGTACGACGGTGTCGTGAATCTGTCCGACGTTGTCAAATTTGCTCAAGCCTTGGGTGCATCGTGCCCGTAGTGGCCTATGGCGGAGGTCACTAATCTTCAAGTGCCTGACGAACTGCTCTAGCCAGTCCATCAGGTGAAAAGGGCTTGGGAATGAAGTTGACGCCTTCATCGAGCACGCCGTGGCGTACAATGACATTAGCCGTATACCCCGACATAAACAGTGTCTTCATATCAGGGTAAAGGGGCTGCATCCGTTCCTGCAACTCGCGGCCGTTCATTTTGGGCATGATCACGTCGGTGACCAGCAAGTGGATTTTGCCGTCGTGCGTATCTGCTATCCGCAACGCTTCTTCAGGCCGATCGGTAGACAAGACGCAATAGCCTTGTTTTTCGAGAATCATCCGGACCAGGTTCATGATTGCCAATTCGTCCTCAACGAGCAGGACGGTTTCTCCGCGGCTGGGTTTGACCGGAGCGGGGGCATTTTTGAGCGGCCTGACATCTTCACCTTCATGTTGTGGCAAGTATATTTTGAAGGTCGTTCCTTCGTCAGGTTCACTGTAGACATTGATGAACCCCAAATTTTGTTTGACGATGCCAAAGACCGTCGCCAGTCCAAGCCCCGTGCCCTTGTCGACTCCTTTGGTCGTAAAAAACGGTTCAAAAACGTTGCTCAACAATTCTTGCTCCATGCCACAACCGTCGTCGCTTATGGCCAGCATGACAAACTCGCCTGGTGTGAAGCCCGGGTGTTCCGCACAATAGGCCAGATCAAAAACAACATTTTGGGTCTCAATCGTAATCTTGCCCACGCCGTCGATGGCGTCTCGCGCGTTGACGCACAAATTGGCCAGTATTTGATCCACCTGAGTGGGATCAATGCGGACAGATTCCAGGTTGCCGGCAGGGCACCAGACCAGGTCAATGTCCTCGCCGATCAGGCGTGGCAGCATCTTGAGCATGCTTGCCACATTCGCGTTGAGATCAAGCACTCGTGGAGTGATGGGTTGTTTGCGAGCGTATGCCAGCAATTGGCGAGTGATGGCAGCGGCTCGCTCAGCAGCCGAGAGAACCTTGTTGAGGTCTTCATACATGGGGTCAGTCGACTTGATGTCCACCAGGGCCAGCTCAGTGAAACCGATGATGACGCTGAGTGCATTGTTGTAGTCGTGGGCCACACCACCGGCCAGGCGTCCCACCGATTCCATTTTTTGGGATTGTCTCAGTTGTGCTTCGATTTCCTTGCGATCAGTGATGTCCATGGTCGCCAGGAGTCCGCGTGCGGAATCAGGCTGCCTTTTATCTATGGTCAACTTCAAGAAAACCTGTCGAGGTTCCCCATCCAGGGTTTGGACTTCGCCTTCTGATTCAAACACTGACCGCCCAGAGGCCAGGGCAATGACTTCTTCTTTGAAGATGTCCAGAGATTTTGCGGTGAAGACTTTCTCCAGATTTCCGAGCAATTCATCCTGGCTTCTGGCTTTGTGAAGCCTCAGCGTCTCTTGATTCACATTTAAGACGTGGATTTTTTGGGCACATTTGGCGACTTCGGATGGGTGGTTGTCAAAGTAGGCCCTGAAGTTCTCAACCCCATCTTGCCTGAGCACCGCCAGGTACTCAAACAACTCACCAAAATCTTCTTCCCAGAGAGGCACGGGAGAGTTGTCAAAAAGTTCTTTGAACCGGAGTTCGCTGACTGCCAGAAGCTCCCGGATCTGTTTGTTTTCGGTGATGTCATTGATGAATCCCTCGAGCGCCTCTATCTGGCCGTCTTTGTCATAAATCGCTCTGCCTTTTTCCCAAACCCATTTTATTTGGCGGTCTGCACCAATAATTCGGTACGACAACTCGAAAACCTGGTGGCTCTGCAGCTGGTCTTGAACCGTATCCCACACCATTTGCCGATCTTCGGGGTGGATCAAGTCGGCCCATGAAATCACGGCATTGTCGACAAGGTCCTTGGGCTGATACCCTGTCAGGGCAAAGCTGGCATCGCTAATAAATTCAACGGTCCAGCGAGCGTCGTTTTTGATCCGATAAGCCACGCCCGGCAAGTTGCCCAAAAGGGTCTCGAGTTTGCGTTGATTGTCACTCAGGGCTTCTTCGGTCAGCTTGCGCTGAGTGGTGTCATTGGCCTGGGCCAAGACATAAACGACCTGCCCGGAATTGTCTCTGATTGCCGTATAGGCCGCGTCGGCAGACCGCGTCGTTCCATCGGCAATTCGGTATACGTCTTCAACCAGCAACGGTTTGTGCATTGTTTGGGCTTGGGCAATGCGTTCGCGAACAAGGTCTTGCCACTCGGGCAGTGAGCGCCAGGCAGGGGATTCCCAGAAGAGGTGCCCGACGTAATCTTCCCGCTTGTGGCCCTGGGACTTCAGGGCGAACTCGTTGATTTCAAGTACGCGGCCATCCGGAGAGAGGATGGCCAGGAATTGATAGTGCTGGTTGAAGACCGCTTGGAATCGGACCTCGTTTTCTCGACTCGAGGTATCAACTCGCATTTGTTCGGTAATGTCCTGCGCCGAGCAATACAGACCCGTGGCGTTGCCTTCGCTATTTGTCACGACCCGGCCACACGAACGGATGTGCCGTTCTTCAGCCGTCGTCCGGTGAACCATTCGGAATTCAATAGTGAAGTCGTGGCAATCTGCGGCGGCCTTGTCGTATGCATCCTGCATACCAGATTGATCATCCGGGTGAACGTTGGCCAGGAATTCAGCAAAGGTCAGCGGGAGAGCGGGAGATCCGAGCAAGTGCAGGCAGTTGTCCGAAAAAATCCAGTCATCAGCGACGATGTCCCAGTACCAACCGCCGACATTGGCCAGTCTCTCGACTTGCTGCAGCAGTGCAAATTTGTCGGCATTGCCGGGACTGTTGCCGGGACTGTTACCGGGATGGCCGTTAGACATACATCTTAAATCCTCTGAATACGCCTTTACAATTTGAGGCCGTATGGCTCACAAAGTACATCAGATGGGGTGCCCATGACTACTGTACATTTTCGCGCACACTCCCCGGAGAAACCCCAAACACCCGCTTGAAGGCCCGACTGAACGCCGCTTCGGATTGATAGCCAAACTCTCTTGCCAAAGTGGAAATGGGTGCTGAAGTCTCCCGCAATTTCATCCGCGCCAACTGCAGGCGCCAGCGCGTGAGGTATTGCAGAGCCGAGTCACCGACCATTTGGGTGAACCGCGCCGAAAATGCCGAGCGGGACATGCCCACTTCCTGAGCCAGTTCTTCCACCGTCCATTTTCGCGCCGGTTCGCGATGCATCAGTGTCAAGGCGCGTCCGATTTGGCCATCACGCAAGGCTGCCAGCCAGCCGTGGCTTTCGGTGGGAGTCTGGTCAATCCAGGTGCGCATCATCTGGATAACCAGGATGTCGGCCAGGCGGGTGATGACCGTCTCACCGCCGGGGCGCAGCTCTTTGGCTTCGCGAGAAATGAAACGTAGGGTCGATTGCAGCCAGTCGTCCTGATCATCCTGCCAGGCGTCGATCTGGAGCACACCGGGCAGCAAGTCGATCAGGTGTTCGGCCGCGACATGATCGAAGCGCACCACCACACAGATGGTTTGGGTGATTTCTCCGTCGCCACCATGGCGCATAAACTCGTAGCGCTCGCTGACCTGCTCAACGGGAATGTCGAACAGTGGTGCGGCGTAAGTTCGTGGGCCGCTGCGCAGAATGTGCGCGGTGCCGTGGGGCACCAGGGCGAGGCTGCCCGTTTGCAGCGCGAGCGTCTCAGACCCTTCGATTTCCAGCAGGCAGTGCCCGGAAGTCACGATGTGCAGCATCATGCAGCCATCGATGGGTGGCAGGTCGATGCCCCAGGGCGCCCCCAACTCGGTCCGGCAATAGAGGGTGCCGGTCAGCCGCAACAGGTGCAGCGTCTCCCCGAGGGGGTCGGTCGTGGGGGGCAATTGTGGTTGAGGATAGGTCATGCATCAAAGACTAGTGCTGTTTTGATCGTTTGTCCAATGGTTTGGACGATCTGCATGAATATATGGACTTGGTGTCATTGTTCATCCATCTGAATCGCTTATCCTGGATACACAGCGAGCGGAGGCTCGTTCGAATAATGCTAATAACCTCTGAACGACGGAGTGATCTCATGAATAGTCATCGCATTCTCGTAACGGGCGCCACTGGTAAAACCGGCCGCCGTATCGCCCAACAGTTGACCGCCAAGGGGCTCGAAGTGCGGTCGGGATCCCGGCAGGCAGACATCCCTTTTGATTGGGATGACCAGAGCACCTGGGCGGCTGCCCTGGAGGGCATTTCGGCCGTCTACATCGCCTACGCGCCCGATCTGGCCATTCCCGGGGCGACCGCGACGATCGGCAGTTTTGTGGACCAGGCGGTCGCAAGTGGTGTCGGCCGTTTGGTACTGCTGTCTGGTCGCGGTGAAGCCGAAGCCCAGGAATGTGAACAGCTGATCGAGCGTGGGGGTGTGCAATGGACCGTCGTGCGGGCCAGCTGGTTCAACCAGAATTTCTCCGAAGGTGCCTTTGTGGAAATGGTGTTGGCCGGTGAAGTTGCATTGCCCGCAGGAGACATTGGCGAGCCCTTTGTTGATGCCGACGACATCGCCGATGTGGCGGTTGCTGCTCTGACCGAAGATGGTCATCACGGTGAAATCTACGAAGTGACGGGTCCACGCCTGCTGACTTTCGCCCAAGCAATGCAGGAAATTTCCACAGTGACCGGACGCGACGTGCAATATGTTCAGATCCCCGCAGATGCGTTTTCGGCCGGCATCGCCGAGGCGGGCCTGCCCAAAGATGTGGCCTGGCTGCTGGACTATCTTTTCGAAACCGTCCTTGATGGTCGCAACGCCTACCTGAGCGATGGCGTGCAGCGGGCGTTGGGCCGGGAACCGAAAGACTTCGCTGAGTATGCCCGCCAGATGGCCGAGGCGGAAGTGTGGGAGGTGACGGCTTGAGGCCTGTGGGCAGTGCATCAACCAGATTTAGGGCCACCAGCCCAGTGAGCTCTTGACCGAAATGTGAGATAGTCTTCCTCGGTATTACGGGGAGGGCCCGCTCAATGTTGGCATCGACTACCTGGGTGTCCGATGGTCGCTTGCTTGATCACCGAAGTGGTGATGACTTTCATGTTCCTGATCATCATCCTGGGTGCGACCGACTCCCGGGCACCCAAGGGCCTGGCGCCCGTGGCGATTGGTCTGGGCCTGACCCTGATCCACCTCATCAGCATACCGGTGACAAACACTTCAGTGAATCCGGCGCGCAGCACCGGGCCGGCTCTCTTTGTGGGTGACTGGGCGGTGGGACAATTGTGGATGTTCTGGGCTGCTCCCATTGTGGGCGCCATCCTCGCGGGCGTGGTTTACAAATGGCTGGGCAGTGAAGACGCCTAGTTTCGATCGACGACAGAAACGGCCGCCCCGCGCTCATGCCGGGTGGCCGCTTTTCTGCGCTCTGCCAGTGCTCTCCCGCAATTTCCGTTGCCGCCTTGTTCTGTTTTTGATATTGTGGACCCATTCACTCCTCTAAAGATACCGGCGCCTTCGCCAGCACGACCCCCGCTCTGGAGGCCCCGATGTCCGATGACCACACGCTTCCCCTTGGACCTTCCGACGACGAACAGACCTTGCCGGTCGACGATGGCACCGGCTCATCCATTGGCGCCGACGCCCAGATCGGCACCACCATCGGACCCTACAAACTCGTCTCGCGCCTGGGCGAAGGTGGCATGGGTGAAGTGTTTCTGGCTGAGCAGACCGAGCCCATCAAGCGCCGGGTCGCCCTGAAAGTCATCAAGCCGGGCATGGATTCACGCCAGGTGGTCGCGCGTTTTGAGGCCGAGCGCCAAGCTCTGGCCCTAATGGACCACCCTTGCATCGCTCGCGTACTGGACGCCGGTGCCACGGCTCTGGGTCGTCCCTTCTTCGTGATGGAGCACGTGGCCGGGGAGCAGATCACCAGTTACTGCGACCGGAATCGGTTGAATACGAAGCAGCGTCTTGAACTTTTCATTCAGGTCTGCGGTGGCGTGCAGCACGCGCACCAGAAAGCAGTCATCCACCGCGATCTCAAGCCGTCGAATATTCTGGTGACCGAGGTCGATGGTAATCCGGTTCCCAAGATCATCGATTTCGGATTGGCCAAAGCCATCGCCCAGCCCCTGACGGACAGCGCCATGCAGACCCTCATGGGAAATGTTGTTGGCACGCCTGAGTACATGAGCCCTGAGCAGGCCGATGCCAAGAGCACGGATATCGATACCCGCACGGATATCTACGCCCTGGGTGCGGTGCTGTACGAGTTGCTGTCCGGGGCGTGTC
>JADGEP010000068.1:0-11363 GCA_016744275.1 Candidatus Krumholzibacteriia bacterium
AACATCTCAGATATGGGCGCAAACAGTCGCTTCGTATTCGTGACGGGGAGTGGTTCGAGAATCCGGATGGCTGCGTGCTTGGCGCGCAGGTTGCCGCAGCGGTGGGTTACAGCGTAGGGGACCAGATCGTCGTGGCCCACGGTGCCGGAGATGTCAGTTTTGTTGAGCACGACGAGCACCCGTTCCTGATCACGGGGATCCTCGCTCCGACGGGTACGCCCGTCGACCGCTCCGTGCTCGTTAGTTTGCAGGGCGTCGATGCCATCCACACCGGCATGCAGGAGGAACTCGATGAAGAGAACTTCGACCCCCTCGCGGCGGCATTGCGGCGGACTGAAAAGGATTCTCACGGCCATGGATCCGGCCTGGGCGACAACCACGAGCCCGTTCAGATCACGGCATTCTTCGTTGGTCTGAAGTCGCGGTCGGCCGCAATCGGAGTTCAGCGGATGGTGAACGAATACGAGGCCGAACCACTGAGTGCTGCGCTGCCTGGGATGGCGCTGCAGCAGCTCTGGGAAATCGTTGGCGTCGTGGAAAAGGCTCTGGTGGCGATTTCCGGGTTTGTCGTCGCCGTCGGGCTGGCCGGATTGCTCGTGGCGATCATGACGAGCCTGAACGAGCGACGCCGGGAGATGGCGATCCTCCGGTCCGTCGGCGCCCGCCCGATTCACATTTTTGGCTTGATCATGGGCGAAGCAGCGCTGGTCACGACGGCCGGTATTGTCGCGGGATTCGCCCTCCTTTATGCGTTGACCATGACCGTGCGCCCGATCCTGATGACGCGATTTGGTCTTTCCATCGCACTAGGCTGGCCAAGCGGCTACGAACTTGGCCTCGCCCTGGTCGTTCTGCTGGCCGGCATCCTGATCGGCCTGCTGCCCGCCTACCGCAGCTACCGGATGTCATTGAGCGATGGACTGACGGCGAGTGTGTAGGGAGCTTCGCCTAGTCAAAACCCCATCTGTCCCCCAATTGGACTTGCCTGCCTTTTCCTGATATCTCGAATAGGCTTCTCAATTGTGTAGCCAAGAGGTGTTGAAATGGGTACCCCCAGACGCCGTTATCGCTGAGTCCAGGAAACCGGTCGCCGCAGTCCCAGGGCAACATTGACATCATTTCCACGTAACAAAGCATTCTCGGGCGTAATTGTCCGCTTTTAAGTGTGAATCAATTTATTCCATCGTTTCCAATGGATCATTCCAAGGAGTCAGTCTTGCGACACCATCTTACACGGGTCTCCCGCCTGTCCGTCTTCCTTTTCCTTGGATACGTCTGCCTCGGCATGATTCCCATAACCGTCAGTCGAGCCGCCACTGTTAGTGAACGTGCCGATGCCGCAATCTCAAGTCTGAAAGCCGAAAACGGTGATGTCCGTTCCGTACCCCAGGCCATGAAGGATTCGGGTCTGCCTGGTTTGAGCGTGGCGGTTATCGAGAATTACGAAGTTTTGTGGAGCCGTTCCTGGGGAGTGCGAGCGGTTGCTGGAGAAGACTTGATCGAGGAAGAGACAGTCTTCAATCTTGCCTCGATATCCAAGCCAATAACAGCCGTCCTGGTGGCCGTTCTCGCCGAAAAGGGCCTGATCGAACTGGATGTGCCGGTCGCCGGCTACCTGAAAAGGTGGAAATTGCCGAACAGCGAATTCACGAACCAGGTCGACATCACCTTGGCTCATCTTCTCAGCCATACAGCGGGCACCACTCAAGGCGGTTTTGACGATTTCTATTTGGGGGGCGAGGTTCCAACATTGGCCGATGTTCTGGATGGCTCTCCATTGGCGGGCACCGACCCGCTGGAGTTCACTTCCCTGCCCGGTTCAAACTGGAGTTACAGCGGCGGGGGCTACGTGATCGTGCAAATGGCTGTTGAAGATTACCTTGGGCAATCGCTGGCGGATCTGGCCGAGCAGCATCTTTTCGGACCCCTGGGGATGATTCGCACGACCATGCGCCAACATGGTGAGTCGGGTTTTCCGACCAATGTGGCTCTGGCTCACGATTCCCATCAGGAACAAGTCGGTGCCACGGGCCTTCCCATTTGTCCCCAACTTTCGGCCTCAGGTGTGTGGAGCACTCCAGTTGATCTGGCAAAGCTCGTCATCGGAATGCAGAAGGCGCTTCGAGGTGATCAAGGGGGCGTTATTTCCCCTGCGGTTGCACGCTGGACCACCGACATCGTGACCTCTCGGGTCATGGGTGGCTGGAGCCATGGTTGGTCACGTGAATATTATTACGGAAACCTGGATTGGTTTGGACACGGTGGGGCCAACACCGGTACCGGCGGGCAAATCTATGGCACCATGGAGGGGGGAAATGCATTGATCATGGTGGGCAATGGCCCCAATGGGATCCGCCTTCCTCTCTTTTCCCAGTTCAGGCGCAGCACTTTTATCGCCCATGAGTGGTCGCGACCGATGGAGCTTCCCTCAAATCCGGTTCCAGTGGACGAGGTGTTTGGCGCGAAAGTCAGCGGAAGGTATCAGGATGCGTGGGGTGGTGCTTTCACGGTTTCCTTGCGGGAGGGGGGGCTCCAGGCCGACGGGTTCCGGGGCCCTGAGCCCACTGATTTGATCCAGGTTCGCGAAAACTCTTTTGCTGTCGCGGAATTCGCCAGCGAAATCAGTTTCCTGACCAACCCGGACGACGGAAAAAGATACATGGCTCTGGTTCGGCGCGGCACAGACGAGATCATCTATGCGAACCTGGCCCTCTGGACGCCCGATGTCATGCCCGAAGAGGTTCTCCTGGAGGGGGATTTCGATGCCGCACTGGGAGCTTACCGGGAATTGATGGAGATCAACTTGACAGATCCGGCCTGTTCCGAAAATTCGCTCAATGCATTGGGCTACAAAAAGATGGGCAGCGGTGAAGCGGAAGCAGCGATTCTCACCTTCAGGGTGTACGCTGCACTTTATCCGGATAGCGCAAACGCCTATGACAGCTTGGGCGAAAGCTATATGAATGCCGGTGAAGTTGAATTGGCGATCGCCAATTATGAACGCTCGCTGGAACTCAACCCGAAGAATCAGGGCGCCGTCAAAATGTTGGAGAAGCTCCGTCAGCCCTGAGCCTCACTGAAGTGAAGGTTCAATACCTAGACCTGCCCTGTTAGCTTACCGGCTGGCGAATGGAACCCCGTCGCTCTTTGAGGGACGGTGTTTTTGTCTTTGGGATGGCCCAATCGCCTATATGCTTTGGGGGAACGAATCGAAAATTGAGCTGTTTCCCCGGAACTGCCCGCAAGAATTTCAGTACGGACCAATACCTGAAAGCCTGCAAATCCATATGCTGTATCGCTTCCTGTCTCTATCAGTAGTTCTCTTCTTGAGCGTGAGTGGCTTCTCTCAAGCGCAGACATCCATTCCCTCTCCACAAACGGAAAAGTTGCGGCTGGCTGAACAGTCGTTGAGCGCGGAGGCCCAGGATAGAATCAAGTTGGTGCGAGCCGCCGATTCCATCTGGTGTGGGTTCTTGGATAAGGAGGGGATTCTTTGGTTTGGTTCCAACAACGGGGTCTATCGCTACGACGGCGTGGCTTTTGTGAATTTATCGATGAAGGATGGCCTGTGTAACAATCAGGTCTTCTCAATCATTGAAGATAGAGACGGAACACTGTGGTTCGGCACAGGAAATGGGCTCTGCCGTTACGATCGAACAACATTTGTTCATGTTCCGATCCCGTGGAGTGGCATTTCCGGAACCTGGCTGGAAAAAACCTATCCTATCGTCAATCCGAATCAGGTCATGTGCATGCTGCAGGATAGGGACGGCGATATTTGGCTGGGAACCAGTGGGGCAGGTGCATATCGCTACGATGGTGAACAATTTGTCAGCTACTTGTCTGATGAAGGTTCGACAGATGCCGATGGCCTTCACAACAATATTATTCATAGTATTCTGGAAGATACGGCGGGAGACATCTGGTTCACTTCCATCAACCACGGTGGAGTCAGTCGTTTTGATGGGAAATCGTTCACCCACTACTCAGTCAAAGATGGGCTCAGCGATGACATGATTCGTTCCAGTTATCAGGATAGTGAAGGAAGAATCTGGTTTGGAACGCATGGCAAATTTGCTGATTCTGGCGAGCGGGATGGCGGGTTGGATTTTTACGATGGGAAGTCCTTCACCCAGCTGAAGCGAAAGGACGGCTTACTACGGGGCCATATTATGAGTATCCACGAGGACAAAGAAGGGCTCCTGTGGTTTGGTCGTGGCGTAGGTTCGATGTTCACTTATAACGGGAAAGATTTCACACCATTTATTGCGCAGAACGGACAAGAGTTTGATGGCATAATGTTCATTATGGATGACGCAGAAGGCCGCATTTGGTTTGGTGGAAAGAAGGGAAAGCTTCTGCGGTACGATGGAAAATCCGTGACTGATTTTTCGCGGAAGGGTTCCTGAGTCGATTGGGGGAGGCTTACGGTGTTCATTCCATCTGGCAGGGTTCTCGTGGTTGTTAAAAAAAAGACATTTTTGTCCTTTATTAAAAGGATGCCATTGTCCATTATTGAGCCGGTCCCAATTATTGTCGATTTCGCCCCCTAAGGAGAAGAGAATGAAACGCCTGCTCAATAGTTGTGCTTTGATGGTTTTTGCGCTGGTTCTTGCCACGCCGGTAATCGCCGGTGATGCACCGCAGGCTGATACCCTGGGTGACGCCATCCGCAACGGCAAGCCGGAGGTGACCGTCCGCTACCGCTTCGAGGAAGTTGACCAGGACAATCTCGACGACAACTCCCATGCCTCGACGTTGCGCACGACGATCGGTTACCAATCGGCAGCCTACGAAGGGTTCAGTTTCAGGGTCCAGGCTGAGGACGTGACGGTCATCGGCAGCAACACGTCCTATTTCAACAAAGGCTTCGAAGAGTTGAGCAATGGCGTGGCTGGCCGCCCCGTCGTATTGGACCCGAGGCTTACGGAAATCAATCAGGCCTATTTCATGTGGAAAAACGCGCAGAATAAAATCAGCGTTGGGCGCCGCGAAGTCATTATTGGTGATGCCCGTTTTGTGGGCAACGTGGGCTGGCGACAGAACCACCAGTCTTTTGATGGTCTCACCTGGACCAACAAGTCTCTCGATTTTGCGAAGCTGTCCTACGGTTTCATCAGCAAGGTCAACCGGATCGACGGTTCGGTGCACAACATGGACAGCCACCTGATCAACGCCGACATCAAGGTCAAGGGTCATGGTGGGCTGGGCCTGTACGGATACATGCTGGACTACAACAGCATGGGTCCCGTCGGCCTGTCCCGGGCGACCTATGGTGCCGAGTTCAAGGGTAAAGCAAAACTGAATGACGATGCAACGCTGCTCTATGAAGTGGAATTCGCGACGCAAAGCGATTTTGGCGACAACCCCAATACCGTCGAGGCCACCTATTACTTCGTGATGGCCGGTGTGGCGCTCAAGCCCGTGACCTTCAAGGTTGGCTACGAAACTCTGGGCGGCGACGCGTCGGCCACCGACAACAAAGGCGCCTTTGTTACGCCTCTGGCGACCCTGCACAAGTTCAACGGTTGGGCTGACAAATTCCTGGGAACGCCTGGTGCGGGCTTGAACGACTTGTACTTCCAGGCCGCTGGCAAAGTTGGTCCCGTGAAAGCCGTTGGCGCCTATCACATCTTCAAGACCGACGATGGCGGCGACGACCTGGGCAAGGAGTTCGACATCCAGTTGACCATGAAGTCTTCCTGGAAGCAGCTTTTCGGTGTGAAGGCTGCCTTCTACACCACCGATGCCAACACGGCGGACTTGCCGGCGTCGCCGGCGGCCCACCAGGTCGACACCTCCAAGATCTGGGTTTTCACCGGCTTTAGCATCTAGCCTGGGTGATGGCAACAGACGCAAGCGGCCGCGGTGACCTGCAAGGGGTTCCGCGGCCGTTTTGGCTACAGAGACGAACCGACCCGGCTCGCCAGTCGCCCTCCGGGAGACGTATTCGCCTCAATTTGTGGAGCGGTTCGTGGGGCAATCATCCGAATCTGAGAAAACACCAAATTTGCTGGATTGATCGCTGGAAATACGAGAGCAAAATCATTTCTTCAGAATCACCTGTTTTAAAGCCTCCGCCAACCCCGCCCGGCTATAGGGCTTCCCGACAAAAGCGAGAACGCCCTGTTCGATGATTTCCTGGGCCTCACCATCAACGCTGTATCCCGAGGAAAGGATCACCCGCACTTCGGGGTGGATTTTTTTCATGGCGAGGAATGTTTCTTTGCCGCCCATCACGGGCATGACCATGTCCAGAATGACCACATCGATGGTGCTCCAGTTTTCCCTGAAATGAATCATCGCCTCGTGGCCGTCCTTGCAGGAAACCACCGAGTAGCCCAGGGAGGCCAGCATCTTTTCGGCCATGGCCCGGACGACGGGCTCGTCGTCTACGAGCAGGATATGGGCCCGGTTCGGATCCGGCGTTTCTGCTGCCGCGGTGCCAGTTTCAGCGTGGACTTTGTCCCCAAGGGGCAGATAGACAACGATGGAAGTGCCCTGGTCCACGTGGCTGTTCACGGCGATTGTGCCACCGTGTCTTTTGACGGTGCCGTATACGCTGGCCAGGCCCATGCCGGTGCCCTGACCCACTTCCTTGGTGGTGAAAAAGGGCTCGAAGATCCGGTTCTGGGTATCGTGATCCATGCCGTGACCGGAGTCTTTGATCGTCACTTCGGCGAATTGCCCAGGCTTGATCTCGAAATCGGTGGCGGGGCGAAATTTTTCGTCCAGGGTGACGATTCGCGTTTTGAGCAAAAGGACGCCTCCGTCGGGCATGGCGTCACGGGCATTGAGGGCGATGTTGAGGATGGCGTTTTGCAGTTGAGTGGGGTCGCCTTGCACGGAGACGGAGGCAGACCACAGATCCTGTTCCAGCTTGATGCGTTTGTCGATGCTGTGCCCGAGAATGGAGACGACTTCGCTGATGATGCGGTGCAAGTCCACCGCCAGGACCAGGGTTTTTCCGCGCCGGGAAAAGGCCAGCAGTTGAGCCGTCAGATCTGATGAACGGCTGGCTGCGTTTTCGATGCCTTGGGCGTAGGAGCTCAGTTCTTCATCTTCGAGCTCCAACTTCAACAACTCGGCAAAGCCCAATACACCGGTCAGTTGGTTGTTGAAGTCGTGGGCGATGCCGCCGGCCAATTGTCCGATGGCGCTCATTTTCTCCACGTGCCGCAGGCGCTCTTCGATTTCCTTGCGCTTGGAGATGTCCTTCATGTTGCCCAGCATGCGAACATAGTTACCGTCTTCACCGGCCACGAAGGTGCCGTCGTCTTCTACCATCACGACTGTTTTGTCTTTGCGGATAAGGCGGTATTCAACTTTTTGTGCGGTGCCGGTCTCCATGGCTGAATTCAAGGTTTCCACCACCCGCTCCCGGTCGTCTTCGTGGATCATCTCGGCCCAGCGCTCGACATCGATGCTCCGGAATTCGTGATGGGTGTAGCCCGTCAATTCGGTGATGGCACCGTCCCACTTGATGTCGCCGGTGTTGAGGTTGTAATCGTAGATCATTTGCCCGGTGCGCGCGCTCATTTCGCGGAAGCGTTCTTCGCTTTCGATGAGAGCGTCCTCCGCTGCGGTGCGTTTACCGATATAGTAGATCAGTGCCAGGATGATGCTCACCAGGACGATGCCAAAGCCGATCGTGACCCAAATGAGAGTCCGGTACTCCTGGTAGAAGGAGAAGGGGCGATTCAATACGGTCGCATTGGCGGGCAGCCTGTTTGCCTGGATGCCAAAGCGATTCATCACGTCAAAATCGAAGATGTGAATCGTGGGGCTGCCTGAAACTTCAATCGAATCCGGGTCGGCACCGCGCAGCACTCTGAGAGTGTGCTGCGCCGCGACTTCGCCCTGAAAACGCGGGCTCGTCACCTTGCCCCCGACCACACCCTGGCCGACAACATCCCAAATGCAATACACGGGCCTGCGACTGTTCTCGGCGGTGAACCGGACACTTTCCCGGCTTGAAAGCGAAACTCCTTCCGGTGTGCGCAAGTAGACCGCCCACAGAGCGAGCGAGGAGGCTGGCAATGATCGCAATTCCTGTCCCAGCTCGGGCAGGTCCAGGCCGGTCAGATAGCGAAATTTCACCACGCCGGCGAGAGCGGACTCGGCCCGCTGGATTCGCGTCTGGAAGTAGTTTCCGCTGATCGTATTGTCCAGGACAATGGCGATCTCGCTGGTCTCAGGATGCAATCGCAGCATGAGTCGGATGGTGCCCTCGATGTCGCTGGTTTCGTAGACACCGGTGATGAGGCTTTGTCCCTGCAGGCGATCCGGCCGGAAGTCGTTGATGCCGCAAAAGACCACCGGCACATCCGGGAATAGGGTGCCGCGATACTCGAGCAGGAAATCCAGGGCGGGATCGTCGGTGGAGAGGATGGCGTCGAACTGGTGGAAGCGGTATTTGTGGGCCAGCAGGTCGCTGAATTTGGCCATGTATTCGGGGTCGGAACAACGCTTGGCGTCCATGTAGTCGATAAAGAGGTCGACGCTTTCTTCATCGCCCAGGACGCTCTTAACCCCGGCCATGACTCGGTCAGTCCAGTGGTAACCCTCGTGGAAAGAATTCAGGACCAGAACGCGGTGAGGTTCGGCCTGGCCATTGCTCCAACCCGCCAAGAGCATAAAAACAAGCAGGCATGCCGTCGGCCAGAGTCGGATGAGCGTCTCTCCTGATCAAAGTGATGCCAAAGATAATGTGGGATTTCATCGTACCGCATTTGTGCCAAAAAAGCGTTCGGAATCTTCACGGCGCTTCCTGCTAACCGGTGTTCCGCATCCCGGCCGAGATGCCCGCCATGGTGACCATCAAGGCCTGTTCCAGTTGCTTGTTGGGTCGGGTTCGGTCGCGAAAGATCAATTCCGCCTGCAAAAAATGGAGCGGATCGATGTAGGGGTTGCGTACGTTGATCGAGCGGCGTATCCGGGGAAAATCAGCCAACAGTTCTGCCGATTGTTTGATCTGCAAGACCCCCTCAATCGTTTCCACCAAGCGGTCTCTGAGCTTCTCACCAAGGGGTTGGAGTGCTTTTGGCACCAATCGCTCCGTATAATACTGAGCGATCACCGCGTCGCTCTTGGCGAGCACCATTTCCAACATGTCCACATAGCTGGTGAAGAAGGGCCAGTCGGCATACATCTCGTGCAGTTGGTTCAGTTTGCCATTGTCGATGGCGGCTTGCAAGGCACGGTCAGATCCCAGCCAGGCGGGCAACATCAGGCGAATCTGGGTCCAGGCAAAGACCCAGGGAATGGCCCGCAAGCTCTCGACGCCGCCGTCGGCTCGTCGCTTGGCCGGGCGCGAGCCCAAAGGCAACTTGCCCAGTTCCCGTTCCGGTGTGGATTCCTGAAAGAATGGGACAAACCGTTCGTCTTCCCGGACTACGGAGCGGTACTCCCGGAAACCCGTTTCGGCCAGATCTGACATCAGCTCGCGCCAGGCCGGACGGGGTGCCGGCCGGGGAGACAAGGTCGCCGTCAACACCGCACCGGTGTAACGTTCCAGATTCCGTTCCGCGATTTCCGGAATGCCAAATTTGAAACGGATCACTTCGCCCTGTTCGGTGATGCGGATGGTGTGGTCCACCGATCCGGGGGGTTGCGCTAAAATAGCCAGATGGGTGGGCCCGCCACCACGGCCGACTGTGCCACCACGGCCATGAAAGAGAGTCAGGTGAATGTCTTGGGCGCGACAGGTTGCGGTCAGCGCTTCCTGGGTCTGGTACTGGCCCCAAACGGCGGCCATTTGCCCGGCGTCTTTGGACGAATCCGAATAGCCGATCATCACTTCTTGCCGGCCCTGAGCATAGTCGCGGTACCAGTCGATGGAGAGCAGGGCATCCAGACAAAGGTGCGCGTTTTTCAGGTCCGACAGCGTTTCAAAGAGCGGCACCACCTTCATGTTGTGGCCAACTTCGCATTCGCGCAGCAACAAGATCACCGACAGCACATCCGAGGGCTGGCTCGCCATCGAAATCACGTAAGAGCCCAGCGAGGTCGGATCGCTTTCAGCAACCACGCGACAGGTTTCCAAGACTTCCTGAATCTTGGCCTCAGGCTCCCAACGGTTGGGAAGCAACGGCCTCTTGCTTTGGAGTTCCTGCAGCAGGAACTCCTGCTTTTGTTCTTCGCTCCAGGCCAAATAGGAACCCAATTCGTAGTGCTGGGTCAGGGCCTCAAATACGGCGCTGTGCCGCTCCGAGTTTTGACGAATATCCAACCGGACAAGATCCACGCCGAAGCAGGCCACACGCCGGATGACATCTTCGAGCAAGCCGTTGGCGATGATGGGCATGTCGCACTCGATGAGCGAGCGGTGACACAGGAGGAGCGGCTCCAGCAATTCGTTCCTAGTCAGCAGGGTCCGGGAGCTGTTTGCGGTGCCATCCAGGTCTTGGCGAATCTGTTCTTTGGTGGCTTCCAGTTGTCGCCTCAGCCCGGCCAGCAGATGCCGATAGGGTTCGGCCGTGTCGCCCACCTCGGCGCGCATTTCAGCACTGCATTGGTGCATGGAAAGTTCCGAGCGCAGGGCCTTGAGATCCCGGCCGTAGAGATCGGCCGCCATCCAGCGCGATAGCATCAGGACTTCTCGAGTGACATCTGCGGTCACGAATGGATTGCCGTCGCGATCGCCGCCCATCCAGGACGAGAACCGCACCGGCGAACAGTTCAGGGGTAGAGCCTGGCCCAGATGCTCTTGCATCTGCTCGTCCAGCCGTCGCAAGTATTCCGGAACGGCCTGCCACAGCGAACTTTCGATCACGGCAAAGCCCCACTTGGCCTCATCGATGGGCGTGGGGCGTTGCTGGCGGATCTCGTTGGTGTGCCAAATCTGGCTCACGAGTTCGTCCAAGCGACGTGTTGGCTGTTGGCCCATTTCCAAGTGCCGCAAGTAGTCGGTGATGTCGTTGTACTTGCGAATCAAAGTGCGGCGATTGACCTCGGTCGGGTGGGCGGTCAGCACCAGGTCCACGTCCATGCGGGCGATGGCTGCGGCGATTTCGGATGGGCTCAGGCCGTTGGCCAGAAGCTGTTTCAACTGTTGGACAAAGGTGTCTTCGGCGTCCGGTTCATCCTGGTCCTGCTGGTCCTGGTGCAAACGAACCCGGTGAAACTCTTCGGCAATATTGGCCAGGTTCAGAAACTGAGTGAAGGCCCGGGCCACCGGCAGTACGTCGCCTTCGCTTAAGCCCGAAAGCTCGGTCAGAAGGTCGGCATGATCCGATTCGGCTCCGCCGCGGCCTGTTTTGGCCAGATGCCGGATGCGCTCGATTTTGTCCAGAAATTCCGGACCGAGATGATTGGCCATGGTCTGGCCCAGGCTTTCACCCAACATGCGCACGTCATTGCGC
>JADGEP010000068.1:11373-13035 GCA_016744275.1 Candidatus Krumholzibacteriia bacterium
TCGTGTCATGATCGTTCCTATCTGTTTCTATTCACCATTCATTCGCCGCCGGGCAAACATGACAGAGATCCACAATGTGGAAGCCCTGGGTGTTTGGCAGAAATTCGGCTGCCCCGACTATTGGGTCATGCTTAACCCTAAATACGCAACGGCGCACCATCAGGTTCTGTGCTATATAATCGTGCAGTGTTTCTTGCCTGAGAACTGAATGTAGAGGAATCTTGAAAATGATTAGAGTCACTTCGAAGATCTTGTTGGTTGTGGTGGCCATTTCCCTGGCTACTGCCGGATTTGCCGTGGCCGGAAGCGATGCCGACGAAAAGGGCATCGAGCAGGCCGTGCTGAACTATGTGAACTCGATCTATGATATGAAACCTGAATTGCTGGATAAGAGTGTTAGCCCGAAGCTGCAGAAGCTGGGCTACATGCCGGCGAAAGACGGGTCGGGACTCGAAGAGAGCTGGCTGACATTGGCCGAGTTGAAAGATCTGGCGGGTCATCTGAATAAAGATGGAATGTTTGACCCCAAGACGTCTCCTCGCAAAGTGACCATCCTCGAACATACGGAAATGATCGCCAATGTGAAGTTGGATGCCGCCTGGGGAATCGACTATATCCACCTGACGAAAAACAGCGGCGAGTGGATGATCATCAACGTGATTTGGGAGATGGGGTCGCACTAGCTGATGGATTGAGTCCCGATGCTGTGATATTTGCAAAAAAGTGGTTGTTTTTGCAAGTCTCTGTTGGAGATGTGCGGAGCCCTCCCTATCTTTTATGTGCAGATCCGACTCGCCAGTCGCCCCTAGTTCTGATGATTTTTGCGGAGTATCTTTGCGCTCACAAAATGTTCTCCCGCTTCTGCTTGGTGCAGTCGTAGCCGTCCTGTGCGGTTGCAGTCCCCAGATCGAATCTTCTCAATCTCACGGCACCGAGCCGGAGCATATTGTGTCTCGCCCCGCCTACGCCAACCGCCTGCAGGGTTTTTGGCTGGGCCAGTCCATCGGCAATTGGTCTGAGGGGGCCAACATGGAGTTTGGCTCTGCGGTGCCCGGTTCGGTGTGGGGTGCGAGTGATAACACGGATCTGAAATACAGGTACCAGCACCAGATGCTCACCAGCGGCGCATCGGTGCTCAGTGGTGCGCAGATCCGAGATTGCTGCCCGGAAAATGCGTCTCTCTCAGGCGGTCGGTTGTCTACGGAGCTTTTTGGCCTCTTGGCGCCGGGCCGGCCTGATGTGGCCCTGCGCCTGGCAGATATGTCGATTCGGGCCACCGCCCATGGCGAAGCGCGGTGGGCCGCGCAGTTTTACGTTGTGATGCACTCGCTGGCTGCAGTCGTTGATACGAGCCTGAGCCGCCCTGATCAGGTGTATTGGTTGGCCTCTCGCGGGCGCCAATACCTACCCGAAACGTCCCACACCGCCGAAATGTACGACTTTGTCCGCGGTCAGCACGACGCCGGCGAGCATTGGCAAGACGTGTGCGATGCGCTTTATGCCGACGGTGGCTTTGCCGGTGAGACCGACTTTGCCGCAAGTTTGCTCAGCCTCTTTTACGGCGGCGGCGACCTTCAGGACACGATTCGCCTTGCGACCCTGACTGGTTGGAAATCCGACAACCCGGCAACAACCTGGGGCGGGCTGCTCGGCTTCCTATAT